>JAFAAT010000159.1 GCA_023426425.1 Bacteroidota bacterium
TGCTTAAAGTGGTTCCTTCCAGCTTCAGAGAATATTTCAATTGCACGCCTGAGATGGATAATCGCTTTGACTTTTCGTGGTAAACTTCAAAGTTCCATGTGCCTGGAGCATCGAAGGGCAGAATTGAACTGACATTCGCTCCGTCAAAAAGCAATTTGCGGCACCGTGGGCAAAAATCGCTATAGCCTTCTTTATAACATCCTGCACATTTCATGGTTCTTCCACTATAGTTACAGCTCCAATCGTGTCATTTCCGGCAGTCTTTAGCAGGCGTCTGAATTCGTCGTCTTCATCGAGATGTAAAAGCCTGCACTGGAGATCCTTATTTATCCCTTCTGAAAGTAAGCCAGAGAAGAAAGGGAAAAGAACCGGGGCGGTAAATTCTTTTTGTGACTTTGGTAACGTGATGCTGACAGGCGGAAGTGAGGGGTCGGACAGGTAGGAGTCATCGTATGTGAATCGAAAGGTCGGCCCCGGCAACTGCTCGAGTGTGCCCGCGCGAATTTTGTTCATGTAAACAATACCTTTCATTCAGTAGTGCTTCTGATATCTAGGTGAATCTCCAGTCCAAGTGTTGCCAAAACCTTATTGATGACTTGCAGTGTCGGGTTTCCCAGACCTTTTTCTATCTGGTATAAAGTACGAGGTGTTATGCCGCTCATTTCGGCCAAATCTTCCTGCCCTAGGTTGAGTTCGGTTCTTCTTCGGGTGATTCTACGGCCAAGTTCTTGCACATCCATCGGAAGTATAATTCTGATTTATTCGAAATTACGTCAATTTCATTTGTCCGCACAATGCAGTCCGCATTATAATTCCGAAATAAACAAACCGGTAACCTGCCTTGGCGGGTTACCGGTTGTATGAAATTGACCCGGTGGAGCGGGGAAAGAGATATTACTTAAGAATGGTTCTGCTGATCACGATCTTCTGGACTTCAGTAGTGCCTTCATAGATCTGGGTGATCTTAGCATCGCGCATCAGGCGCTCTACATGGAACTCACGCACGTAGCCGTATCCGCCATGGATTTGTACAGCTTCGCTGGTCACCCACTGGGCGATTTCAGAAGCGTAAAGCTTGGCCATTGAGGCAGACAGGGTGTAGTCCTGGCCCTGGTCTTTGGTCCAGGCAGCTTTGAGGCACATCAGGCGGGCACCTTCAATGGCAGTGGCCATATCGGCCAGCTTGAAGGCAATGGCCTGGTGGTTCATGATCTCAGTGCCGAAGGCTTTTCTTTCTTTGGCATATTTGGTGGCAAGTTCAAGCGCACCGCTGGCAATACCGAGTGCCTGGGAGGCAATACCAATACGACCACCAGCAAGGGTCTTCATGGCAAAGGTGAATCCGAAGCCATCATCACCGATACGGTTTTCCTTAGGCACTTTCACGTCCTGGAACATAATGCTGTGGGTGTCGCTACCGCGGATACCCATTTTATTTTCCTTTGCGCCGACAGTGACGCCAGGCCAGTTTTTTTCGACTATGAAAGCATTGATGCCTTTGTGTTTTTTCTCAGGATAAGTTTGGGCGATTACCAGGTAGTAATCTGCAGAACTACCATTGGTGATCCAGTTTTTGGTGCCATTCAGGATGTAGTGGTCACCGTCTTCCACTGCAGTGGTGCGCTGGGAAGTAGCATCAGAGCCAGCTTCTGGTTCGCTGAGGAGAAAAGCGCCGATCTTTTCACCGGTGGCTAGTCTGGTCAGGTATTTCTGCTTTTGGTCTTCGTTGCCATAAGTCTCGAGGCCCCAGCAAACGAGGGAGTTGTTTACGCTCATACAAACTGAAGCGGAAGCGTCAACCTTTGAGATTTCTTCCATAGCCAGTACATAGCTTACGGTGTCCATGCCTGATCCGCCATATTTGGGGTCGACCATCATACCCATAAAACCGAGCTCGCCCAGCTTTTTGATCTGTTCTGCAGGGAATTTCGCATGTTCATCACGCTCTATGACTCCGGGGAGGAGTTCAGTACGGGCAAAATCACGCGCAGCCATTTGTACGGCGATCTGCTCCTCTGTAAGTTGAAAATTCATATTTGTAGAATGAAAATTGAGTGCAAACGTACAAATTTTGTGGCATGGTTGGGTACAGGCGGGTAGTGATATGTTTTTATGGATCTGCGGACAATTTTCTTAACGAAGAAAATTGAGCGGTAATAGTAGACAGTAATTGCAGGATGAGGGACAGGACCTTATGGTCAACAACTTTTCACCTGCTGATTGTTGCATTTTGTATTTTCAGCATATGAATGACACACACAGCTCTATTTTTCCTGACCGGCCAATCAATTACGCAGGGTTTTGGGAACGGTTTTTCGCAGCACTGGTAGATGGTATAGTCATGTCGGCAATTGGATATGGCCTCAACTACCTCTTTACCGGAAATATTTTTGGTCTTTGGTATTGGAACTTCTTTTCTAATATAGTGCTTGGCTGGCTTTATTACGCCCTGCAAGAGTCAGGCTCCAGGCAAGCTACTTTGGGAAAGATGGCATTGGATATCAAAGTGTGTAATCTCGAGGGCGGTCGTATCAGTTTTGCCCAGGCTACAGGAAGGTTTTTTGGAAGGTACCTGTCGGCAATGATCCTGTTGATCGGTTATCTGATGATGCTTTGGGACAGCAAGAAGCAAACCCTGCACGATAAGCTGGCCAGAACCCTGGTCGTAAAAGAAGGCCGTCAGTTTTAAAACGGGCTAAAGCAAAAGCTGAGGGCGAAAGCTGTGTGGTGCGAGGGGTATTGCGAAAGGTAGCCACCTGGCACGTCCGGGGCTGAGGCAGATAAATGTGTATGGGCTATTTAGCTTGGCATACTTGAAAACTGTAAATTTCCGGGTTTCTACTTAAGGCGAAATAAGTACTTTTGCCTGCCGTTTCAACTGCGGCGACAACACATATTTTTAATGGAGATCCAGAAACTACAGGAAATAGCATCCCAGGTACGCCGGGATATTGTCAGAATGGTTCATGCCTGCCAGAGCGGCCACCCAGGTGGTTCCCTCGGCTGTACCGATTATATGGTGGCGCTTTACTTCCAAATGATGAAGCACGATCCGGAAAACTTCAATATGGACGGCACTGGTGAGGATATCTTTTTCCTTTCCAATGGACATATATCCCCGGTACTTTACAGCGTGCTTGCCCGTTCAGGCTATTTCCCGCTTGCTGAGCTCTCCACTTTCCGCAATATCAATTCAAGACTTCAGGGTCACCCTACCACTCATGAACACCTTCCGGGCGTTCGTATTGCTTCGGGTTCACTTGGGCAGGGCATGAGCGTGGCCTGTGGGGCAGCACTTTCCAAAAGGATGAATGGTGACGACCGTTTTGTCTATTCACTCCACGGTGATGGAGAGCTGCAGGAAGGTCAGAACTGGGAAGCAATCATGTTTGCTGCTCATTATAAAATTGATAACCTGATTGCCACTATCGACCTGAATGGCCAGCAGATTGACGGCGCTACTGTGAACGTAATGAGCCTGGGTTCGCTAAAAGATAAATTCCTCGCCTTTGGCTGGGATGTGATTGAGATGGATGGCAATGACATGGAGACTGTGGTAAAGACCCTCGAGACTGCCCGTGATCAACATGCAGGCAAAGGAAAGCCTGTTTGTATCCTGATGCAGACGGTGATGGGTAAAGGCGTAGACTTTATGGAAGGCACCCATGAATGGCATGGCATTGCACCAAGCGACAAGCAGCTTGCTCTGGCTCAGGATCAGCTGAGGGAGACGCTGGGGGACTATTAAATTGTTTAGGCGTTTATTCGTGGAGGCGTTTATTCATTTATTTGTGCAGGTGCTTTGACCTTTATTCGTGTAGACCTTTACTGGTTTGGTCAGGCATTTTAGGACTTTGTATTCTTTAGCGCCTTTTGCTGTTGCAGGTATCTGTTTTGTTTCCTAGTACTTAGGAATTAATGTATTTGTATTAGTTTTACCTGATGAAGAAATACTTACTGCTCGCCACACTATCTGCTTTTTTAACTGGAAGCTTTTCAGCCTGTACTAAAAAGAACGACGACTACTCCCGTTATCACCTGCTGCCGGGAGAATGGAGGCTCACACACATGGGTCCGGATGCCAACATGAATGGTGCGCCGGATGAGGATGAACTGTTACCATTCGAAGAATTGATTCCCCTCGAAGGCTCTATACAGCTGCCAGTGGATATCACATTCAGAAAAGACCTTAGCGGGACAGCAAGGGTGAAGTTTGATAGCTACAGTTTTAATGCAGATTTCAAATGGGGACTGACTAATGAAGAGCAAACACTCTTCATTGCCCGTGGTGCTGACACGACTCTTTATAATATCCACTCCTTTGAGGCGAGCAAGATCACTGTGTTCGATGCAAACCTGCCAGGTGGTATGTGGGAGGTGTTTCAGAGGAATTGATAATTTAAAACGAACACCTTCTCGGTCTTCATGACGAGCGGATCATTTTGCCATAAGTAGACCAGCGACGCTAATACTCCTATTCGTTTTAACCTTGCAAATTTAAACTTTCATGTTAAATTTGCAAGGATGATTGAACGCTGGCTGGAGCCGCATCTTCGAACAAGAACGACCGAAGATTTATCCGTCAACTATATTCATGAACAAAGTTCTTCCATTTACCCTACTTCTGTTTACAACTTTCCTTTTCGCTTGCTCCAAAGAGAAAGAAGCAATGGACTTTTCCATCACAGGTGTCGATAGTCTCATACTCACCCCTCAGGGAATGGATAGCTTCAATCTCACCATTGAACACTTTTCGAACGACAGAGAAGTAGACCTCGCAGTGGTAGGACAGCCAGAGGAAATGGAAGTGATTATCAGTTCATCTCTAGTGGCAGACAAAACCTATGCTACCATAACTGTGAGGGGGCAGCAGACACCAGAGGGTTCATACCAGGCGAAACTCGTTGCAGAGTCTAAACGTTCGTACGCAGAATACCCTTTCAATATTGATGTAGTTAGTCCAAACAGGTCTGAATTGATATTAGGGAGGTGGTCTTTGCTTTATGAGGGTTCTGATGTTAATATGAATGCGATACTCGATCCCGAGGAACTCGGAGAAGTTACTAGCGGAATAGCCTATTCCTTTTTCCCTGACCATACAGGTTTGATAACGCAGCAAGACCCGGTGCCAACTTCGAAAGCTTTTCACTGGAACCTAGCTATGAACGACAGTATGATCAACCTTCAGGTTGCTCCGAATAGTCCTGGACTGGGAGGGGTTTACCTGCTTGAGCCAAAGAGGCTGATACTATCCGGTAATAAGGATAGTGCAGGAATTCATGAATGGATGGTATTTGAAAAGTAAACACGCCCTGCGACAATAGATTCAAATTCCTTGCGATAGAGCCGCGTTTTATCATTTGAAGAATTATTGGAAGGAGTAGAGGTGAATTGCCGGCTCAGATATTCTGGAAGTTTTCAAAACCAGGATCATTTTTCTACTATTGTAAGAATAATCAACGTTCATGCAAAAGCTCTCTGTTTTCACAGCACTTATGCTTACTGTTCTTCTTTTCGCCTGCTCAAAGAAGGAAAGCGAAGACCCAGGCAGCTTTGCTTTGAATGGAATCCATAGTGTAGGCATCTCACCAAATCAAGACAGTACGCTTCCTCTGGAAATTAAACATTTGACTGGTAAACAGCAGCAGATAACTCTTTCAGTAGTTGGTCTGCCTGGCGAGATCAAAGTTTCGATCGAACCTTCAGAGGGCGTTGCGACATTCTACTCAAATCTGACCATTACAGGTCTGAATGCTATAAAAGGAAGTTACACAGGGAAAATTATAGCGTCCTTTGAATGCGGAACTCTTGAATACCCGATTACTGTTGACGTGGTTGATCCCTTAAGGTCTGATCTGCTATTAGGTACCTGGATATATACGGGTGCAGCTGAGGATGAAAACGGAAACAGGATTCCAGATCCAGCGGAATTGGTCTCTGATCCAACCAGCAGCTTGAAGTACGAGTTCTTCGTGGACAAGACAGGGAGGACAACATCTATATCCCCCGGAGATGTTGAGGTCGAGAGTTTTCAATGGGCGCTGATTAATGATGATTCTCAGCTAATGCTAACCTTTTCCAATGAATTGTTGGCACCACGTATCTATACTCTTGACGAAAACAATCTGGTGCTTGTATTAGATAGCATCCTGGGAACCCGGTTTATCTTTTTCGAACGTCAGCTCTAGCTTATCCTCACGGACTCAACGCCTACACAATTTAACACCTGCACAACTCAACGAATAAACGTCTCAACGGACTGCACGTCTCAACGGACTACACGTCTCAACATCCCAAAAAAAAGCTGCTCCTCCCGGAACAGCCTTAGTATATACATTCACGTCTAACTCAAGGACTACATAACTCAACGAATAAACGTCTCAACGAACTACACAACCAATTCATCCCTTCAAAATCTCTCTCGAAATCACCAGCTTCTGTATTTCGCTCGTGCCTTCGCCAATTGTACACAGCTTGCTGTCGCGGTAGTATTTCTCCACAGGGAAATCCTTTGTATAGCCATACCCACCAAAGATCTGAACCGCCTCAGTCGAACACTGCACCGCCACCTCAGAAGCATAGTACTTAGCCATCGCAGACTCCTTGGTCATCGGCTCGTTCCGGTTCTTCTTATCGGCTGCCTGGTAGATCAACATCTCAGAGACCTCGATCTTAGTAGCCATATCTGCCAGTTTGAAAGCGATAGCCTGGAAGTTGGAAATTGGCTGGTCGAACTGGTGACGCTCCTTCGAATATTTTACAGAGGCTTCATAGGCACCTTTAGCAATTCCCAGCGACAGTGCAGCAATGGAGATACGCCCACCATCAAGCACTTTCATAGCCTGGCGGAAACCATCACCTACTTCTCCCATACGCTGCGCATCAGAGATACGGCAGTTGTCGAATACCAGTTCTGCAGTCTCGGAGGCACGCATGCCAAGCTTGTTTTCCTTCTTGCCTGCCGTGAAACCAGGAGTGCCGCGCTCTACTATGAATGCAGTAACATTACTCTTTGCCCTGGGTTCACCCGTACGTGCCAGTACCACAGCCACATTACCGCTGATTCCATGGGTAATCCAGTTTTTGGTGCCATTCAGTATCCAGTCGTCGCCATCGCGGGTAGCAGTGCAACGCATATTGCCGGCGTCAGAACCAGTGTTAGCTTCTGTAAGGCCCCAGGCGCCGATCCACTCGCCGGAAGCGAGTTTCGGTAAGTATTTTCTTTTCTGTTCTTCTGTGCCGAAATAAAGGATATGTCCGGTACAAAGTGAGTTATGCGCTGCAACGGAAAGGCCGATAGATCCGCAGACCTTGGCTATCTCGCTCACCACTGTCACATACTCAAAATAGCTGAGGCCTGATCCGCCATATTCCGTAGGTACCAGTACCCCCATTAGTCCCAGCTCTCCCATTTTGTGAAAAAGCTCCACAGGGAATTTCTGGGTTTCGTCCCATTCCATGAAGTCGGGGCGGATATGTTTGTTGGCAAAGTCGCGGATCATCTCCGTAATTTGCACCTGTGTATCGGTAAGGTTGAAATCCATTTTTTTCGTTTATTCGGGGGTAAATAAGGCGCAATTTTACGATAAATTTCCCTAAACCTTTAACCATCTGATCCTGAAGGCTGGGGAACTCTGGCCGGAGTCTCATGAAGGTCAATTCATTCGGGAAAGCCGGACAGTACATTTCCGTTCGTCGCAACTGAAGTTTCAGGCGGTGAAAGCCGGTGTGATATGTTAGAACGGAGTTGATAATTTGTTTAATTGTCAATTGTCAATTGTTAATTGTCAATAGTCACTAGTCAATTAGGGGGCTGGAACGGCTTTGAAGCGCCTTTGGTACGGG
>JAFAAT010000223.1 GCA_023426425.1 Bacteroidota bacterium
CTCATGAAACGGCGCCTCTCCCGACACCTCAATCCTCGGCGCCACCGTAAATTCAATTATATGCGCATTCGCCGCTTCCGCCGCCCCAAGTATCGCCTGCTCCACTTCCTCCGCTATCACATGCTCCCCAAAAGCAGAAATATAATGCTTGATCCTCCCGGTCACCACCAGCCTGTAGGGATCAGTACTCACAAACCGCACCGTGTCACCAATATTATAGCCCCACAACCCCGCATTGCTATTAATGATCAATGCATAGTTCTCACCCACCTTCACATCCTGTAGCGACAACCGCGTCGGATTGGCCTCTCCTATCTCCTTCGCCGGTATAAACTCAAAAAATATCCCCGAGTTCGTATTCAGCAACAAGCCCTCCTTATCCAGCGTATCCTGGAACGCAAAGAAGCCCTCTGATGCCGGAAAGGTTTCAATCGCATCAATAGGCCCGCCAAGACTATCAAACAGCTTAGCCTTATATGGCTCAAAATTCACCCCGCCATGCACTATCACCTGCAGGTTCGGAAACAATGTCTTGATCTTCTTCCCCCCGCTTTTCTCCATCAACCAGTCAAAATACATCTGCATCCACGGCGGTATCCCACTTATCAGCGACATATTCTGGTTGATCGTCTCCTCCACTATCCTGCCCAGCTTTTCCTCCCAGTCTTCTATACAGTTCGTCTCATACGATGGCAGCTGATTCCCCCTCAGGTATTTCGGCACAAAATGATTCACAATTCCACTCAGCCTCCCGGTCGGTATGCCTCCCACCCTTTCCAGCACCGGCGATCCCGACAGAAAGATCATCTTCCCGCTTGCAAATGCAGAGTTCCCACTTTCCACCATATAGCATAGCAGCGCATTCCTCGCAGTATTTATATGGTTAGGTATCGAATCCTTGGTGATCGGGATATACTTCACCCCGCTTGTCGTGCCCGAGGTCTTCGCAAAGTACATAGGCCGCCCCTTCCAGAGCACGTTTTGCTGCCCCTCCTTTATATGTTCTATATAGGGTTTGAAAGCTTCATAATCCCTGATGGGCACCGCCTGCGTATACTCCACATGCGTTTTCACCTCGCTCAGGTGATGCTCCTTGCCAAAGGAAAGGCTCCCCGCTGTTTTCAGTAGCATCTGTAGTATCGCCTGCTGATCAGCTACTGCCGTCGCCATCCCCTTGCGAATTTTACTATGTATCAGCGATGCGTAAGGTCTGGCTAGAAAAGATTTTATCTTCATTCCGGTTCAACTGGGGGAAGGCAAAATTACAATTATCACCGGCAGTACCACGGTATTTTTCTTGACGACTGGCAGGAATTTTATATTGAGATAATATGTAAAAGCCGGATTAGATAAAATTATTTGCCGGAATACAGAAAAACTATATTACCTTTGCGCGAAATATTTTGGGTAGTCATGTTCGCGATTGTAAACATAGCAGGTCAACAATTTAAAGTCTCTAAAGACCAGGAATTGTTTGTTCATCGCCTGGGCGGTAATGCAGGTGATAAGGTAGAATTTTCAGAAGTGCTGATGTCAGGCACAGAGGGTAACATCTCTATGGCTGGTGCAGTGAAAGTTCAGGCTGAAATTCTGGATCATCTGAAAGGTGATAAAGTGATAGTATTTAAAAAGAAACGCCGCAAAGGATATCAGAAATCCAATGGTCACCGTCAATCTCTGACCAGAATCAGGATTAATGATATTGCATAATTAGATTTTCTTTTTGTAAATTCGTAAATCAGAGTAAAAGAGTTCAAATAAAATGGCACACAAAAAAGGTGAAGGTAGTGTAAAGAACGGTCGGGACTCCCAGAGTAAACGCCTCGGAGTTAAGATCTACGGTGGACAGCCTGCTATCTCAGGAAACATTATAGTTCGTCAGCGTGGTACAGTTTACCATCCTGGCAACAACGTTGGATTAGGAAAAGACTTTACCATATTCGCAACTACTGATGGTATCGTTGAATTCCGAAAGACACGCACTAAGACATTAGTATCAGTTAAAGAAGTATCAGCTACAGCCGAGGCCTAACCCCCTCGGCTGTTTGCCATAAGAGTTTTTTTTGTTTAACCCTTAAATTCACACAGTTATGGCAACAGCAAAAAAAGCTGCTCCTAAGAAAGCAGCGGCCAAAAAAGCAGCACCTAAAAAGGCTGCACCAAAGAAAGCAGCTCCTAAAAAAGCTGCAGCAAAGAAAGCAGCTCCTAAAAAGGCAGCAGCTAAAAAAGCGGCTCCTAAAAAGGCAGCAGCTAAGAAAGCAGCTCCTAAAAAAGCTGCACCAAAGAAAGCGGCTGCTAAAAACGCAGCTCCTAAAAAAGCAGCAGCTCCTAAAAAAGCTGCAGCTAAAAAGAATGCTGCTCCTAAAAAGTCAGCCGCTAAGAAATAAGCAATTATTACTAGCAAATTCAACTGAGACCGTTTTCGAACGGTCTCTTTGCATTTATGGAATATCACGCCCCCTCCGTCTCCTCCCTACACCGAACCTTCTCCAGATTTCCTAAGTTTGACGCCAAATCATCTTTATGTCCCAGGAACATCGCAACGAGCGAACCGACGCCTACTCCAAATTCAGAGGCAGCCTCCACATCGGAATGGGTGTCATGTACCTCATCATTGGTTCCCTTGTCCTCTACATCAAATACTTCGGAACCATGGAGCTCTCCTCAGGCCTCGCCTACACCTTGGGCAGCCTTATGGTGCTCTACGGGCTGTTCCGCCTCTGGCGCGGAATCGTCGCCATACGTGAATACAAACGCCGCCATTAACCTGAGTTTGACACTGCTGTTAAATTCCTGTTACAACAAAACCCGGCAGCCTTACGTTTAATAAATATTACATAAACTTGCGCTCCGTGCAAATCATCAAACAAATACTGCTCACTGTCTTTGCCTCTGTTTTGTTCGTCGCCTGCAGCAACGAAACCAAACAGCCTGCAGATACGCTCACCAGCGGCACCATCGACATCTCCGTCGATGAGACTTTCCGTCCCATCATCGAAGAGCAGCTAAAGGTGTTCGATAGCAGCTTCCCCGAAGCCCATATCCGGGTACATTATAAACCCGAAGCCGAATGCATCAAAGACTTCCTCAACGACAGCGCACGACTCATCCTCGTCACGCGCGACCTTTCCCCTGATGAGCTCAAACTGCTGGAAGCAAAAAAGGTAGTACCCACAGCCCTTGCCCTCGCAAAGGACGCAGTAGCCGTCATAGTCAACAACAGCTCTCCTGACTCCATGCTCAGCATCAGTCAGCTCAAAGGAATCCTCACCGGCAAATACAAAGACCCCTACACCGTCGTATTCGACAACCAGGGCTCCAGCACCCTCCGCTACATGCTCGACTCCATTATCCCCGGTCAGCAACTAGGTGCCAATGTCTTTGCCGCCAAAAACAGCGACTCCGTCATAGCCTACGTAGCCGCAAACCCGGGTGCCATCGGTTTCGTAGGCGTCAGCCACGTATCCGACTTCTCCGATCCGGAAGGTCTTGCCTTCACCACCCAGACTACCGTGGCAGCCATCTTCAACGACAGCCTCCGCGAGGTCTATAAGCCCTACCAGGCCTACATCGCACCAGAGTATTACCCCCTGACTCGCAAACTTTATTATATCCATAGGGAAACCTACCCCGGACTTGGCACAGGGTTTGCCAATTTCCTAAGCAAGGAGAGAGGTCAACTTATTTTCAAGCAATCACGTCTGTTCCCCCTGCGCACCAATATCATCTTCAGGGAGGCCAACGTAAATCAATAAACTTAAACTTTAGACGAATAAACCAGGAACAACAATGAACATGAAACAACCGATCGTAATTATGGCTGCCATGGCATTCTCCGTGAGTGCACAGGCGCAGTCGCTCGAACAAGGCATCAAAATGTATCAATACGAGCGTTACGAATCAGCACAAAAAGAACTTGCTCCCCTGGCCGCCACTGATCCGGTTGCCAACTACTACATGGGCCTCGCCGAACTAGGCGCGGAAGATACCAGCGCAGCAAGAGCAATTTTCTCTAAATATCCCGAAGATCCAGCCAATATGGCCGGCCTTGCCCGTCTCGCCTATACTGGCGGTAATGTCAACGAAGGCGCCCGCATCGCACAGGCAGTCGCCAACAAAGCAGGCAAAAAAGCCTGGGAACCTCTGAAGTACGCCGCAGATGCTATCACCTATACACAAGGTGGCAACAAGCAACAGGCTATCGACTGGTACAAGGAAGCGCTCAAGAGAAATGAGAACACAGGCCTGCGTATCTCCCTCGGCGATGCCTACCAGCAGATCAATGGTGGCGGTGGCGAAGCCATGAACAACTATGAGAAGGTAACAGCTAAGGAACCTGGCAACTCGCTTGCCTACTCCCGCATCGGTGCCCTCTGGTATGCTGCCAAGAACTATCAGCTTGCTCTGGAAAGCTACCAGAAAGCCAAAGACGCAGACCCTTCCAATCCGCTCCCTTACCGCGACCTGGCAAACGCCTACTTCTGGACAGGTAAGTACAACCTCGCCAAGGAAAATATCGAAAAATACCTCGAACTTTCTGACAAGACCGTAGACGATCAGATCCGCTATGCTGAAATTCTCTACCTGGCAAAAGATTACCAGGGTGCAATTAACAAAGCTGAGGAGCTCCTCCAACAGGGCGTCACAAAGCCCGGCATGTACGGTATCCTCGGCTATAGCTACCTCGAACTGAAGGACTACAACAAAGCGCTTGATTACGTGCGTCAGTACCTCCAGAAGCAACGTCCTGAGCGTATCTTCCCTATGGACTACCTCAATGTTGCCAAGATCTACCTGGGTAGCAGCAAGAACGACACAGTCAATAACTACGTAGATTCCGCTAATATCTACTTCACCAAGGCGATCACCGTAGACACCTCGACTAATAAGTCCGATATCTACCGCCAGATTGCTGAAGGCTTCAAAGAAGCAAAAGACTATGCAAAGTCTGCTGAGTGGTACAACAAATTGGTGCGCGCGTATCCTGAGACACAACCCCTCGATTATTTCTGGGCTGGTGCCATGTACTACTACTCCAAGAACTATGATTCAGCCATGCAGGCCTTCCAGGCTATGGGCACCAAATATCCCGACCAGCCTTCAGCCATCTACTGGCAGGGGCGCGTAGGCGCAGCGCAGGATGAAGAAGCCAAGATCGGTACAGCGGTTCCTGCCTATACCCAATGGCTGGACAGTGTGGGACCAGGCTACGACAAGAAGAATGACCTGATGTACGCTTACCAATACCTCGCCTTGTACTACTACAATAAGGACGACAAGGAAAACATGAAGAAATACATGGATCTTATCGAAGCCATCGAACCAGAGAATGCCTTCCTCAAGCAATTGAAGGAACTGCAAGCTCCGAAGAAAGGATAGTCAAAGACCAAATCTCATATCAAAACAGGGCTGTTTCATACTCGAAGCAGCCCTGTTTCTTTTCCTCAACTTGAAAGCGCTCTATGCGGGATTACTAGACGCTTGTTAGACGCTTACTAGACGCTTACTAGACACTAGCTAGACGCTGGCCCGACTGTAGCCAGGCGCTAACCCGGATTTGCTCCCCTCCTTCTTCCCATCCCGGCGGGTCAAAATGCCACCAATCCTCGCTAATTTTGAAGTATGTTCAACCTCCAGAGTTCCTACCAGCCCGCAGGCGACCAACCGGAAGCAATCCGCCAACTTGTCGAAGGGGTGCAATCAGGTGAACCTTTCCAAACGCTGCTTGGGGTCACCGGTTCCGGTAAAACTTTCACCGTAGCCAACGTCATCCAGCAGGTACAGAAACCAACACTTGTGCTTACCCACAACAAAACCCTGGTAGCCCAGCTCTATGGAGAGTTCAAGAACTTCTTCCCCGACAACGCGGTCGAGTATTTCGTATCCTACTACGACTACTACCAGCCCGAAGCCTATATCCCAACCTCCGATATCTACATCGAAAAAGACCTATCCATCAACGAAGAACTGGAAAAGCTCCGCCTCCGCGCCACCTCCAGCCTCCTCAGCGGCCGCCGCGACATCATTGTCGTAGCCTCGGTCTCCTGCATCTACGGTATTGGTAACCCTACAGAATACGCCAACTCCATCATCCGGTTCAGCAAAGGAGATATCATACCCCGAAACTCATTCCTCCACGCGCTCGTAAACTCCCTATACAACCGTAGCCAGGGAGAATTTGCCAGAGGTACCTTCAGGGTAAAAGGAGACACTGTAGACATCAACCTGCCCTATGTGGACTACGGCTACCGCATCACCTTTTTCGGTGATGAAATAGAAGAAATAGAAAGCTTCGAAGTTGATACCGGGAAGCGCATCGCCCCAATGGAGCATGCCGCCGTCTTCCCCGCGAATCTATACCTCGCCCCCAGAAGCCAGATGGCCCAGATCATCCATGAGATTCAGGATGAAATGTTCGCCCAGGTCGACTATTTCAAAAGCATCGGCAAACCTCTCGAAGCCCAGCGTATCAAAGAACGTGTCACCTACGACCTGGAAATGATACAGGAGCTAGGCTATTGCAGTGGCATAGAAAACTACTCCCGCTTCCTCGATCGCCGTCGCCCCGGCTCCCGCCCCTTCTGCCTGATAGATTACTTCCCAAAGGACTTCCTCCTCGTAGTCGACGAAAGCCACGTCACCATCCCTCAGATCAGTGGCATGTATGGCGGCGACCGCTCCCGCAAGCTTAACCTGGTAGACTTTGGCTTCCGCCTCCCCTCAGCCCTCGACAACCGCCCCCTCAACTTCCAGGAGTTTGAGACCATGCTCAACCAGGTACTCTTCATCAGCGCCACCCCCGGACGCTACGAACTGGAGCAGAGTGGGGGAGTGGTAGTGGAACAGATCGTCCGCC
>JAFAAT010000276.1 GCA_023426425.1 Bacteroidota bacterium
GAACATGCATACGCAGTCACCTGTATGCCGCCGGACAACACCGTATATATTACAGGCCCTACAGTAGGTGCGCCACTGACCTTTGGTACGCACACTGTGAACCAAAATGGCGAGGCTACTTTCTTCCTGGCCAAAGCCTCCGGCTATTCGAATTCTGTTGCTCATTCACCGCAGCTGCTTACACCTCTTCATGCATTTCCAAATCCCGTGAAGCATGATGCGGTGCTTACAATAAGAAGTAGTTCCAGGTCGGGAACTATCCGTTTGCTGGACCCCCTGGGCAAGCTACTGTACGAATCCAATGCCGGGCAATCGGTTCACCAGGTCGATCTTTCTACACTATCGCTCACTCCCGGCACTTATTTCCTCCGGCTGCAAACCCCTGCCGGATCACAAACCCAGAAGCTTTTAATTTACTAGAGTATTAAATCATACTTGTATGAAAAAGATATCAACCACAGTTTTCCTCATATTGCTACTCCTTCAGTTGACTGCTGAAGCACAGCAAATCACTTTTTTCGAAGCAGAGAATAAACTGTTTTTCGATGCTTCCAGCTTCCCCCCTAAGTCAGATCTGGTGTTTTATAACCAGCGCGGAGCTGGTAAGTTCATGAAGCGTCAGACGATTAACGCAGACGGCAAACTGCAATTCTTCGCGAATAGAAACTTCAAACCCTCTGTCGTCGGAAATGTGGCCTCACCAAATGCCCTCGGTATCTCCGGCAATGGCAAAGTATATCAACTCGACCAGCCTGAATTCTCAATCCAGGATATAAAGATTACCGAATCCGCAGAATACCACACCATAAGCTGGAAAGCGCATGGAAACCTGGCTGAAGATGTGGTCTTCGAACTGGAAAGAAGTACAGACGGAACTGAGTTCGAAACAGTCGGTCAGCTCGTCGCCCCTCAGGATACTTTTGAGCGTAGCTACGCACTCGATCAATCAGGCAGCTTATCAGCAGCCCTTTACAGAATCAGGGTAACCACCGCTGCAAGAGGACACAGGTACACCAGCAGCATGTTATCACACGTAAGTTCAGGTGCTTTGGTTTTCCCCACTGTGTCATCTTCTGAAGTCAATCTGATCATTACCAAAGACTGGATCGGTTCTGAATACAAGATCGTGAATCAACAAGGTCAGCTGGTAAAGAGAGGATCACTGCCAACTGAGAAAACAACCATCTCCGTTTCGGAGTTTGCTACAGGCACCTACCATTTGATTCTATCCGGCAAGCAAGGCACAAAAGCCTGTCGCTTTATTAAGAGCTAACCTGTACACAGAATGGCATGTTGCTTTGTCTGTCTCGTGCCCAACAAGGAGATATTAGGTGGCCGCAAAATCCTGTCATATCCCTCCGACTATCTCCTCGGCCCCTGCCTGCGCCCTATATATTGAAACAGGATTGGGTCCAGCAGCCGACCAACCCGACCGGGCATCCCCCTGCTGCTCACTTTAGGTAGATTGTAGCACACAAAATGTTCTCCTTTGAAGATCCCACTGCGTGACCATATCTGGAGAGTTGAAAACCCACTTATTTTTTGTTTGCAATCACCCGCTCCAGCATCTCCACTTTCTCCCTTTCACTTTGAAGCAACCTGTCGTAGAGCTTCTTGTTCTCCTCGAGAGCTTCTATCCATTTTTCGATGGGATTGAAATTATAAGTGCTGTAGCTGCCCATAAATGGCCCTTGGTTAACACTATTATCATTGAAGGTGTTGATATAATTAATCGCTGCCTCTTCGTCAAAGTTTTCTATTGCCTTCGTCGGCACTTTCAGCACCCTCGCCACCTGCTCCAGCAATGCAGCATCCACCGTCTCCTTCTGCTCCAGCAGCGAAATCTTCTTCTGGCTCCAGTCTTCCCCAAGTTCAGCCGCCAGCGCCTCCTGCTTGATGCCCAGCATCTCTCTGAACCGCTTGATATTCCTTCCCTGGTGTATTGTCTTTTCCATAAGAGTAGTGCGATATGCTATGCAACAAATATAATGAACACAGGCCAGCTATCGTACCGGTAAAAAAGCCGCAAACGCTTCTGAATTATCCCCGCAGCGGATAGGATAGAAATACACCGCCCCTCATTTTTTATACCTGCAACTCGCAAAGCCATGTCTACACCTGGCGCAGCGCATATCCACCAGATGTAGGAGCAGCTAGTCCCCCTTGCTTACTGCGGCCGAGCCTGACGGAGTGTACCTGCTTGTCCTGCTAGTAGAACCAAATAGGAACGGGCAAAGCAATGAATTTCTTCAAAGTCTGTTTTTTTCAAGTGGTTAAACAACATTCCATCTTCGTTGGCAAATACAAACTAAGATCACCTACCCTCCGAGACAATCCTTATCACTGCATTGCGTCCACCTTCTCCGGTCAATCGTCCCAGGTACACCCCCGGCGCATGTCCGGCAGGCAGCTCGACTTCAGTATTTCCTTTCCTAAGGTTTGCCTTGTATACTGCCCGCCCCTCAGGATTGTAAATCTCCAGCACGCCTTCATAGGGAGCTGCAATAGTAAAGACACCATTGCCTGGGTTTGGATAAACAACAATGTCTTCGGGGAGTTGTACGGGCTTTACATCCGTAGGGAACATGCAGCCCATAGAAGGGCAGCCGAGGCTATCAACCCTGAACAGCCATACATCATATCCCCTTTCAACAGGTAGGGATGATTGCCTGTGCATGCCTGTCATCAGGATGTCTCCATTACTTTCCTCGAAAGCATCGAGTACGTAAAGCTGTTCATTGGTGTCCACTGCATAGTTTTGCTCCCATAATAACTGGCCGCTTTTGCTGAACCGTGCGGCCCAACCCAGGATTTCACCAGTTGCACTCCAGTCGTAGCCTTTATGTACACCAACAATAATATACCCGCTGTCCCGTAGCTGTTTTACGTTCCAGGGATCCTTTTTGGAGTTTAAAGATGCAAAGCTATGGTACCAGGTGACATTGAAACTGTCGTCAAGCCGGGCAATGAACGTCGGCAGGTTCTGAAAATCGTGAGGATTGTTTGTGATGAACGTGTCCTGGTAGCCAAAACCAAAATAGCCACCTTGCAAATCTTTCAATGCCATCGTACCAAAGAAATCAGCAGCCACAAACTTCTGGTATACCTGGTTACCCAAGCTGTCAAAGATGATGTACCAGGACCGGTTCAAGGTGTATAATTTTGTGACGCTGTTTATTGTTTTTGCTTTCGGTTGTACGCTCATAGACTGCACCAATGTATGGCCATTCTCTAGTGACTGTACTGTTGACCCGATGGTAGCTACAAAAGGTAAAAATGTAAAGGTTTTTGACCACTTCAAATTACCGAGGCTATCTATTCTTCGAACCAGGCCATGTGTACTACCAAACCCACCACCTTTATATACTGTTCGTCCTGCCATAATAATGTCACCGTTTTCGGTTACATCACAGTCCCACATAACCTCCTGAAAGTTACTGGTATCAGTGTGGAATTTGGTAAACAGGGTGTCTCCCTCCCCATCTGTAACGCAAACACCGCCGCTAAAGTTGGAGTAGGGTGTCTGTGTTTCCACCTGGTTTAGCGGGAAGACGTAGCCTTTTCGGTGTCTTAACGGCTTCGCCCAACCATGACCTATTTCATACCAGCAGGAGTCCTGAATAATAGAATGCTTGCCTGTCAGGGTTCCATCGCTACCGATATCCATCCACATGATCCCCCTGGTGTTTGTTGCATAGTTTTTCTCCGTACCAAGCACACCAAATGATCCGTCAGTTTTCTGGATGATCTTGTATCCCCAGTCCTCACTGGTGTCGAAATCATATAGATTATTGAAGTACTGCGCATTAACCTGCGCAGTACTCATCAGAATGATAATTATAAATAAACTGATCCGGTACATAGGATTTGGCTTAGCGGCTTATTGGAAACGAATTGCACCTGTTGTTTGCTTTTTCGGAAGTGAATCTGCCAATATACATACCAGGGGCAAGTGCGTCGGGTAAATAAAACAATACAATAAAGCTAAGCATAAACATTATGTTTTACAAAATGTCTTTCTTATTTTTGATTTGATAGAACCAACCATTCAGTATCCTCGCCGATCAGCGTCAAGTGAACATATAGACTATGATATTCAAGAAAAGGTTAAGAAACTCACGACTTCACTGGTTATTTATGCTTGTCGTATTGTTGACACAGCTGAATGATTCTGTATTAGCACAATCGGAGCTTACAATACTCAGCAGGATGCGGTACAGCAGCTACGCATCCGGTGTTGCAATGGCATATTTTGAAGGAAAGCACTACCTGCGGACGAGTGACGGAGGTATAATTATTCGTTTCGGCTATATAAACCATTCAATAACGTCTTGCCATAATCCGCCGGAGCCGTTCACGGAACGTGTATTCGCTAAGTTTGATCCTACAGGGCAGCACATCGAGTGGGAACGGTGTTATGACGGAGATTCAGCTGGTAGTGTGACCTCAATCTTTCCCACATGGAACAATGAACTGATCGAAGTATGTGAAAGCAGTCTTTACTGGACCATCAGAAAGGTTGATTGGGCAGGTAGTCTTATCTGGCAACGTGCTTACCAGGTTAGTGCAGAACAGCTATTCTCCGTCCAGACCCTGGATGGCGGCTACATCATAGCCGGAAGATCCAGCGGCATCGGTGGCGAAATTCCCTTCCACTACGGAAGTTCGCTTCACGATGATGTCTTCCTTCTTAAGGTTGACAGCACAGGTCAGAAAGTATGGGGCAATGTGTTTGGCGGGAGTCGTTTTGACTCTCCGCTTCGTATCTTTCCAACGACGGACGGAGGCTGTTTTCTAGTTGGGAATACCCAAAGTAATGACTATGACTGCACAGGATATCATGATGCTACGTCAACAGGTGGAGACGTTTGGATGATGAGAATTGATGGTGCAGGTGGAAAAGTTTGGCATAAATGCCTGGGGGGATCGCAGAGGGACGTAGGGTATGATGCGTTTTACGATGATTCTGGAATTTACCTGATGTGTAATAACCGGTCTGTTGACGGAGATATACAAAACCATATTGGAATGCCTGGATCTAAGAACATATGGCTGCTGAAGACCGACACATCCGGAAATATAATCTGGCAAAAGAATTATGACGCCGATACCGCTTTTGCAGAATACTTTAGCATGGCATTGGATAGCCTCGGCCGAATTTGGGCCACAGGTGTCACTCGAAAGAAAGCTGAACCATTTGCTGACGTGATGTTCGGTGGGTATTCCGATGCTATTGTAGGCTTATTTGATAACAATGGAGATTTATTGGCGCGACGGGTTATTGGCACCCCACAGGCTGACATGGGCGCTTTTGTGGCACCAATGGCATCAGGGGTGACATTGGTCGGTGGCAATTATATGCCTCCGGTAACCAACGAAACTGTTCCCGATGATACTTCATCATTTGTAAGCTTTTTCCTGAACCGGTTGATTGATTGGACTACCTATATGCCAGGCTTGAATCCGCAACCAACCTTGCAGTTAAAAATTTTCCCAAATCCGGCAAGTGAAGAGGTTTTTGTTTCTTCTGTGGAGCAGTGCGAAATATCCATCTGGAATATGTACGGGAATAGATTAAGTGTGGATTTCCTCCAACCGAACATTCCCAAAAGACTCCAAGTGAATCAATGGCCAAAAGGCGTTTACATAATAGAGGGCAGAACTCAAAGTGTGATTTGCACAAGTAAGCTAATTGTGCAATAGGGATAATGCATTAAATAACAACATGAACCCTGTCTTGTAATTCCGGGTTAGTCTTTCGTTTTTCTGTCTGTCACCTGGTCTGAAATCCATTGTGCAGAACAGTCTTAGTCAAAGCACACCAGACTCGTTGTTCAATTGTTCCGACTCGTCATTTTCCTTGAGTAGATTGCTACTGAGGTATTCTTAAATTGCATCATGTTTAAATATCTCATCGCCTGGTTCCCGATGCTGATCCTAGCCATACTCAATGGAATCTTCCGGGAAGGGGTCATAAAAAACTATGTAGATGATTTTGCAGCACATCAGCTGTCCACCTTTACGCTGTTGATCCTATTCAGCATCTACATCTGGCTTGTGATCTCCCGCTTCCCTCCTGCCTCCTCGCAACAGGCACTGCTCACCGGCCTGTTGTGGCTGGTGCTTACACTCGGATTTGAATTTGGATTCGGGAGATACCGCGGCAATTCCTGGGACATGCTGCTGGGAGAATACAATCTCCTGGAAGGAAAGCTCTGGGTGTTGATCCCGCTGTGGGTAGCCATCGCACCCTATCTGTTTTACAGGATGCAGAAGTCCTGAGCGGCGTCCACGACCGGACGTTCTGCGAACAGTTTACATTTAGTTTACCTGCACCACCGCTCCTGTACTTTGATCGGCATCCGGGAGGAGCAGCAGGATCAGGCAAAGGGCAAGACAGGCAATCAGCCTTATAAGCATCTGGCGGTAGTACTGCCTGCGCTGGTCTTTATCATTTTTATAGTTCCGGTAGGTAATGATCACCATAGGCGTCAGCAATACCAATGCTGCTGCAAGCATTGCCGATGCACCGCCCCAATTCTGGAGTTTGAAGACCGCAGCCAGTGGAACGATGCTGAGTGCCAGTGCGGCACCCGTGGCAAATCGCGACCTATGCCTGCGAAAGCTGCCGTTTTCGTAGGTATAGTGCCCAAACGAAAAATAGAGCAGGGAAACAGCGCTTGCAATGATTACCAGCAGGATTCCCGCGCCGGTGACCCCTGCGAGCTTTAGAATGATAGCCAGGAGAAAGAGAGCGATGAGGATCTTTTCGATGCGCATTGGGTAATTTAAGGAAAAGAAATTTGCTGCTGCTGGTGGCTTTTATTAGTAGTACGGCAGCTATCAATCGTCAAGTCTTGCTTCCTCGGATCAGACAGTTTACCTATTTTACTGCAGGTAAGCACCCCTGTGAGGTATACAATGAATGCAGTTCGGATACTGAGTTTTCTTTGTTTTGTTGCAACACCATGCCTGGGTGCGTCTGGTGTAGCCGATGTTGTGGAGAATGATCCCGGATTGTTTATTTTCATGATAATGATGCTCTTCGCATTCCTTGGTGTCCTGCTACTGGGGATGGTTCTGATGGTCCTGCTGGGGCTTGCGATCGCGCTTGTTGTCGGCGCTGGTATTACCTCCGTAGCTGCTTTGGGAGGACTTTACTATCGCTCTGTAAAAACAGGTATCCTACTCTTCGTCTATCTGTCATTCGTCTCTGCAGGCGCGTTTGCAGGTTTTGCGCTTTGTTTTACCTATAACCTGATCTGGCCAAAAGATTATCTTTTGTTGCACCTGCTGATGGCAGGTATGCCCGCCGGAGCACTGGCCGGCTGGGCAACAGCCAAAATAGGTGTAAGCTTTTTCTTCAGCCTACTAAAGAGACTGGGCAGGTCCACCGCGGCTCCGAACAATTGAGCCGGGGAAGGTTTCGCTTCTGAATTGCACCAGCCGTCGTTGAAGCCTGGTTGAAGATTATGACCAGAACCTGGAAACGATCCTTTATGAGAAAGGACTGCGGCCTTTGGCGCTTTCACTTTTTTCAAGATTACAATTTCCTGGAAGTGCTGTACTACTCGAAGCAAACCTGACATTAAACACTCACGCGGGGCATCCGAAAAAACGCAGAAACAAAAACACAACTGCCCTCCTACAAGACCTCATTACTCGCGTGGGACACTGACTCCTGACCCCTGACCACTGGCAACTGGCGAAGCCCAAACCGCCCCCTATAGATATAAAGCAGCAGGTCAAGCTTCCAGGCCGGGATGTCTAATGAACCAAGCTCTATCTCATGACGTCCGCCCCGATGTTCGAAACGTAGGAAGGGAGTAGCCCCGACCAGGGCCAGTCTTTCATTGGTGATATCGCTCCACGCCAGCAGGGGCTCTGCTCCAACTTTGATGCCGCTGGAGTTTAGTGTGAGTTTTATGATCCCAATAGGTACAAATGCAAACACCGGCTGGTACTTTACCGACGTCTCTTCAGGAATGGTAGGATCATCCACAAAGCCGGGATCTTCAAGAAAACGCTGCTGCAACCTGGCAAGCCTGGGGTTCTGACTAAGGCCGGTATGTCGGGTGAGGCTTTCGTGAGAATGCCTGGGCAGCAGACCTGCAAGTTCCGCAGCACGTTGAAACTGGTGGATATCCGCTACCTGTTCATAGCACCGGATCTGCCAGCGGGCAGTGGCATTCCACCTGTAGAGCACAGATAAAAACTCACCGATGGCAAGCATCACCAGTCCCCACCACGACACATACATCACCAGCAACACTGTAACAGGAATGGATGCAAGAAAGATCAGCAGAGCAGGAATTGCGATGCTCCTTCTGCCCCGGGTGAGTGCCTGCTCAATTGTCAATGTACCTGTTGGCATGTGCTGGTGTGCCAGGCAATATAATACCCTTTGGCGAGCACCACAACCGTAGAGACGCACGATTGTGCGTCTCGCCTCCCGCCGCACCTCCCGCTCTTTATTATTGCCGTCCTGAAGAAAATTCCGGTATCGGTGAGCACTACCACTCTTGCTGGGGTACACTCGTAGGGTTCTCCTCATCCTCTGCGCCTCCTCTCTGTCCTCTGTGTAACTTTCTATTATTCGCACTGGAATACGCTGCCTGCCAGAGAGTTTACCTACCATAAATAGGCAGCCTTTTGACTTTTTGTGCTTTTGAATTTGTTTCGGATGTCGACATTCGATATTGAACATTCGTATTTCCATATTATTGCCTTAAAAACGTGCTAGTACCCGTCAACGCCGTTCAGGCATCAACAACCGATTACTGACTCCTGATTACTGACCCCTGATTACTGATTACACTTTCCTGCCTGGTAGCGCGAAGGCTTTCCGGACTCCCCTATCAACCTTCGAAAATGGCGCGCATGAAAATGGGTGACCAACACCGCTATACTTCAGCAAACAGACTGCAGAACTACAGGCTGGACCTCAGTTACACCATTGGTGGAAGGGCTGAGCGCACAGCGCTTGATCGGTGGCTGGTAGAGCGCTACTGCCTCTACGTAGATGCGGGCGCACTTTATCGGTACGACATTCACCACCTGGAATGGGGACTACATGAGCTAAACCTGCAGTACCTGGATTTACATTACCAGATTGGCACGCTCAGGCTTGAGGAGATGCCGCAACTGATACACTATTCCGAGGGCGTCAAAGTGTTGGCCTGGAATAAGGTAGAGACGCACGATTGTGCGTCTCTGGGATAACTCGTAGAGAAGCAGAATTATATTTTCGCAATTAGATATAATTATGCTCGCCAAGTAAAAGAGCCACTGCAAATAAAGGTAGTGCCACAAGTAGTCCTTTAAGCCAGAGCATTCTCAAGTCTTCAACCTGGTAGAAGGTTTTCAATGCACGGCTATGTAGGAGAATTAAAGGAATAGAAAACGCCATCATTGCGGTTATGTATGTAGTAAACACCTTTTCCATTTGTGATTCGTATCCCAGTGCACTGAACAGGCAGCTAATGATAAAGTAGTAGATTCCTACGTTGCATAACCACCCTTTCAGGCCTTTTGCAGATATGCCATAAATGAGTACAATTGGCGCAAGAATTACCGCCAGATCGGGGAAAGTCAGGTAGGTGCCAAAAGACTTTGCAAATTTTAGTTCAGCATATAAGCTCGATATGAAATAAAAGAATCCGACCAGTCCTACGATAACGTTAACTGTCATTACAGGGATGATTACCAGATTTTTGATCCATCTCTTCTGCTGCGGACGCGGAAGATTATCAAAGATCGAGGCGTTGTTTTCGTAGCTTGGCATGCGAAAGAATGTGAATATACTCATTCTCCATTGTAGATTCGTCCAATGGATGAGTTTCGTGCTTTCATTAAGTTTCTACTAGTCGCCTGTGCTGTCCTCGCCCTGGTAACTATAGTAATATGTGTGCTGATGATTCTCTCGGGAGGGGTAGTGTAAACAGCTTTACGGATGTTCGCTTCAATGGTAATTAACCATTAGCAATTATCATTTAACTACCCCTGTTATTCTCTTCAGAACAGCAGCCCGCCCTGCTTCACGGGCTGACAACTGACTCCTGATTACTGACC
>JAFAAT010000294.1 GCA_023426425.1 Bacteroidota bacterium
TAGGTGGCGCCTTTTGGTATTCCCCATCCATACCAAAGCAGAGGAAGGTGTGTGTCGTAGGGGTGCCAGGTGCCATGAGTGGTGCCAGTTGTTCCATAGCCATTATAATACCCCGGATGGAAAATGACCTGCAGGTCGCCGCTTCTCAGGCGGTGGTAGCCATTTATTATCATCTCCCTGATGTGCCTGGGAACTGCTGCATTGCCTACTTCGTCCATATCTACGACATAGGCTACAAGCGGATGTTTTTCCAACGCTTTCCTAAGTTGTTTTCTAAGCAATGCTTCATCGGCACCCACTTCAGCTATTGCTGTCTGGTTCAAATAGATTTGGTAGTTCTCAACTGATTCTATCAGATCTGCGCTGTTTAGCTTCGTATTGGGGAAAAACGTGAGGGCTTCATCGGCAGCTTCAGTCACCATGGCTCGGAACTGCCGGTCTTCGATATTGCCTGCGGGAATGCCAATCTCCTGCAGGTAACCCGCGTTGTGAGCTCCGCCATGATCAGCAGTCAGGAAGAACAGGTAGTTGCCCTTGCCCAGGTGACGGTCAAGGTATTGCAGAAAGCTGGCGAGCTCTTTATCCAGTCTGAGATACATATCTTCAGTCTCCATTGCGTCGGGGCCAAACTGGTGACCAATATAGTCTGTGCTGGAGAGGCTGATGCAGAGAAAGTCTGTCTCTGGGCCTTTTCCAAGAGCTGCTCCGTGCAGTGCTGCCTTAGCTGCTTCCAGGGTGATTGTGTTTCCCGAAGGCATCCGTCTAAGTAAGCCATAGCCCTTGCGCTTTTCAGGGTTGTGAGGGAAAACGGGCTGCTGCTCACCTTTAAATGCTCCTTCCCAGGGGTTATTATCTGGCAGGCTTTGCTTGTAGCTGTTCTTGTCGTAAAGCATAGTCCAGGGCTGAGTGATCAGGGAGTCGGAGAGCCGGCGCTGGTTGAAAGCAACTAACCAGTCCGGAAGTTGTGAACCATAATAATTGCTTGTGATGAAATTGCCAGTGCTGTCATCATACCAATAAGCCTTGCCCAGATGCCCAGCTGGTATAATTCTGCCGCGATCTTTCATAGCGATACCTATCACTTTCGAACGGGAGCGGGTTGCGAGCATCAGTTCGTCTGTAATTGTAGAGGAGAGAAGATTCCTTGGGCTCATTCTACCAGCCGACCAGCTGCCACCAATGGGAGTAGCTACTGTGTCCTCCGTGCAGTAGCAATGAATGCCTGTAGGGTTGTCAATCCAATCGTTTCCGGCGATACCATGAACTGATGGCACGGTTCCGGTATAGATGCAGGCATGGCCGGGGCCGGTGTAGGAAGGGAGATAGTTAATGTATGCCTGTTCGCACTTAAAGCCCTGGTTTAGTAAACGTTTGAAACCATTGCTGCCATACCTGTCATAGTACCTATATAAGTAGTCCCAGCGCATCTGATCAACTACCAGGCCGACTACCAGTTTAGGCCTTTGGGGCTGGCCGGATTGGGCATTGACAGTGAAGGTGATGGCAAGGAGGAAAGCGGTAATACACAGGAATTTGTGGGAACGTAACATAGTTTGCAAAAATGCACATAAGAAAGATTATCAGTGCTCTATTTTTTTATAATTTCGCGCCATATTTTTAGATAAACCAAGAACCAGTAGTGTATGGATCTATTTGCCAAATTTGAATCGAAACTAGGACCAATAGGAGATTATGCAGAAAAAGCCCCGGGCTACTTTGCTTTTCCGAAACTGGAGGGGGACATCGGCAACCGAATGATGTTCCAGGGAAAGGAACGTATTGTATGGAGCCTCAATAACTACCTCGGCCTTGCCAACCATCCTGAAGTAAGGAAGGCTGATGCGGAAGCTGCTGCCAGGTGGGGACTCGCCTATCCTATGGGTGCCAGGATGATGAGTGGCAACTCGGATAATCATGACAAGCTGGAACAACAACTGGCTGAATTCGTAGGCAAAGAAGATGCTATGCTCTTCAACTACGGGTACCAGGGAATGGTCTCCGCTATCGATAGCCTTTGCAGCAGGAGGGATGTGATTGTGTACGATGCTGAGTCTCATGCATGTATCATAGATGGCTTAAGAATGCACCCCGGACATAGATATGTCTTCAAGCACAATGACGTGGAAGACTGCGAGAAGCAACTGCAGCGCGCTACTGAAATGGCAGCCCAGACCGGTGGGGGCATTCTGGTGATCACAGAAGGTGTGTTTGGAATGAGTGGTAACCAGGGCAGGTGTTCTGAGATTGCTGCTCTTAAGAGCAAATATGAATTCCGTCTTTTTGTGGATGATGCGCACGGATTTGGCACCATGGGTAAGACCGGTGCAGGAATCGGAGAGGAGCAAAATTGCATGGATGGTATCGACATCTATTTCTCAACGTTTGCAAAATCAATGGCAAGTATAGGAGGTTTTATCGCCGGCGACAAGCAGGTGCTTAAGTTCCTCAGGTACAACATGCGTTCTCAGGTATTTGCAAAATCTCTTCCTATGCCTATCGTGGAAGGAAACATCAAACGCCTGGAACTTCTGCGTACACGTCCCGAACTGAAAGAGCGTCTTTGGCATAATGTAAACAGGCTTCAGAACGGGCTGAAAGAAAACGGTTTTAATATAGGGACTACAAACACACCTGTCACTCCTGTGTTTATGCAGGGTGGATTGTTTGACGCTACGCAGTTGGTGTTCGATCTACGTGAGAATTACAACATTTTCTGCTCAGTGGTAGTTTACCCTGTAATTCCAAAAGGACAGATTATTCTGCGACTGATTCCTACAGCTGCGCATACGGATGCAGATATCGACGAGACACTTGCAGCATTCTCTGCTGTCCGTGATAAGCTGGTGAATAAAGAGTATCCGCAGGAAATGCCTACATTGAAGGCTGCTGCAGTAGTCTAAGTAATTTTATTTTAGAAAGCCATCCGCAACAACACGGATGGCTTTTGTTATTTTCGCGCGTCAATACAATAACCATGAAGGTTTTTATCGCAGGTGCATCAGGACTGGTAGGCGGAAACTGCATGCAGCATTTTCAGGAGCAGGGATGGGACGTGAAGGGCTCCTATTTTAGCTTTGCCACGGAGGGCACGGTATTCTACAACACCCTTGATCCTCATCATCCTGATAACTTCGATATTGCGGATTATAAACCTGATGTAATACTTCATTGTGGAGCTCTGACCCATGTGGACTATTGCGAGACTAATGAAGAGGAGAGTTATCGCAAGACGGTGCAAAGCACCATTAACCTCCTGGAGATCGCTAAGCAATGCGGAGCGAAGTTTGTGTACATCTCCACTGATTATGTCTTTGACGGAAAGGATGGACCCTATGTGGAAGATGCACCTGTGAACCCTTTGAGTGTTTATGCGCGTCACAAACTGGAGGCAGAGCAACTTGCACTTCAGCAGGATAGCACGCTGGTATTAAGAGTTACCAATGTCTATGGAGATGAAATACGTGGAAAAAACTTCATCTCACGCATCATAGAACAATGCAGGAAAGGAGATAAGCTGACGCTTAAGCTTCCTTATGATCAGTATGCCACCCCTACAAATGCCTGGGATATTGCACGGGCTATGTTTCTATTGCTTCATGACCGCAAGAAAGGCATTTACCATATTTGCGGAACAGACTTCATGAATCGCGTAGAACTGGCACTACGGGTGCTCCATTATTTTCCCAATGCAGAGTATGATTTGATACCAGTGACCACTGAGGAGTTGAACCAACCAGCAAAGCGACCTTTGATGGGCGGTTTTCTAAAGACGAAATTCAGCAGTGAGTATCCGGATTTCCTTTTTGGGACGGTGGATAGTTACCTGACCCATGTCTTAAACAAATAGATATTCTTCGACTATCAAGGAGGGCAAAAAAATCCCGATGCACGTGGTACATCGGGAAGGACTGTACTTACTAACCCATCGTAAGCATAGCAAATATCAGAAAAAGGATTTGGAAAGAGAAATAATTTTTTTTCACATCCTTGGCAGACATGACGGAAGATATCATACCAGTCTTCATATTGAACATCAGTGACATAGCAGGATTGTTCGAAATGAAAGACTTGCGTCAGCTTGACACCTTCTCGTGAATTCATCTGTCATTATGACTTACAATGTCTGATGGTATTCCCTTTGCAGGCATCTGGATGTACTAAAATCAGCACAATGTATTCACAGAAAACACAATTCGGGATAATGCCCAAGGCTATAGGCGGAATAATAGAAGACATGTTCCACAATGGCTTCCAGAAAATGTTTGGCGAAGAAAACTGGAGCGACGGGACAACAGCTCCGGTAAACATATTGGAGACCGACGCTGTATTTGAAATGCACCTATATGCTCCGGGGCTTAAGAAAGAAGATTTCAAGATCAATGTCGACAGGAATATCCTGCATGTATCTCATGAACACAAAGAGGAGCAGACAGAGAACGGTGGCAAATGGCTCCGCAAAGAGTATAGGCTGGAAACCTTCCGCAGGAGTTTTACACTCAGTGAACGGATCAACATCAATGGTATTTCCGCAAGGTACGAGGACGGCATACTTAAAGTATCCCTCCCAAAGAAAGAACCGGCACAACAAGCGGCGCAGGAAATTAAAGTCAGCTAATTGCTATTTGAACACAAAATTAGAGGTTGTTCCACCTGGGACAGCCTCTTTTCGCTTACAGAATAAGAAAAGACGCCTCACAGCATTGAGTTACACTCCTAAGGCCCGGGTGGCAGTTATCTGGTCTCTATCCGGCTGGTAACTGGCGCTAACTTGCTGATGAACCGCATAGGCGGTTTTTCTCACTTCTTTCCCCTGGGCTCTACCCCCCAACCCTCCAAATACCATCTTTTTCTCCCAAGCAAGTGCTGCAGACTACTTAATGTAGCCCAGTATCTTCAACATGCTTTGAGGTGACTGCTCTTTGGCATAAAGCCAATCCTCAAGTTCCCCGTCCTTATTGTACTCCACAACCACGTGCTTCGGCGAAGGAATCATACAGTGCTTGATGCCTCCATAGCCTGCGAGCTGATCCTGATAAGCGCCGGTATGGAAAAAGCCTATATACAGTGGCTCCGCTCCCTTTTCCTTGTCGCGCTTTGGCAGAAACACTGCATTAATGTGCTCCTCTGAAGTGTAGAAATCATGGCTATCGCAGGTGAGACCACCCAGATGCACTTCCTGGTACTCCTTATCCCATTTGTTGATGGGAAGCATCAGGAACTTCTCTCCAATGCCCCAGGTATCCGGCAGTGTAGTAATGAAGGAACTGTCAATCATGTACCAGATTTCGCGGTCGTTCTGCATTTTCTCGCCGAGAATGCTGTAGATGACAGCGCCGCTCTCCCCAACCGTGAAGGATCCGAATTCAGTATAGATATCAGGTACAGGAACTTTGTTCTTTTTACAAACCTGCTTGATATTGCTAATGATCTCGTTGACCATGTAGTTATAATCATAATCAAATCCGAGAGAATGTTTTATTGGAAAACCCCCTCCTATGTTCAGACCGTCCAGCTCGGGGCAGATCTTCTTTAGCTGGCAGTAGAGGTTTACCACCTTATTGAGCTCACTCCAGTAGTAGATATCATCTTTGATGCCCTTGTTCATAAAGAAATGGAGCATCTTCAGCTGGAAACGATCATTGCCTTTTATCTTATCTACGTAGAACTCAAGGACGTCCCTGCTCCTGATGCCAAGACGGGAGGTATAGAAATCGAAAGTAGGCTCCTCTTCGCTCGCAATCCGGATACCGATCTTCACGGGATCCTTCGACCGGATCGACTTCTTGTAGTCATCGAATTCTGCCTTGTTGTCCAGTACGGGAATCACATTCTTGAAGCCTGCGTTGATCAACTGGGCAATATTCCTGGTGTACTGGCGCGTCTTGAAACCGTTGCAGATGATGAAGGTGTCTTTAGTCACCTTTCTGCGCTTGTAAAGCTGCCTGATGATCTCAATATCGTAAGCAAATGAAGTCTCAATATGGACATTCTGCTTCAGGGTTTCCTCTACGATGAAAGAAAAATGCGAGCTTTTGGTGCAGTAGCAATAATAGTACTTCCCGTCATAGCGATGCTTTTTGATAGCATCGTTAAACATCTTTTTAGCCTTTGCAACCTGCTGACCAATTTTAGGTAGATAGGTAAGCTTGAACGGTGTCCCGTATTTATCTATCAGTTTTTTGAGGTCCAGCCCGTTGAATTGGAGGTAGTTGTCTTGGATGTCGAAATCCGTCTGGGGAAAGTCAAAGGTCTGTTTTACCAGATCCGTGTAAGTATTGTTCATTAATTTTTCAGCAGTGGAAAAAAGTCAATGATAAATCCTGTTGTTTTATTATCAACAAAGTTAATTATTTACACAGATGCGCACCGTTTTTTTTCTCTGATAAATCTCAGATTAACAGTAAGGATTTCGACTATGTTTGCAAAGAGATTCACAGATGAAAAAGGCTTTGCTGCAAATGCACCTGGCGGTGCTGCTTTGGGGATTTACCGGTGTCCTGGGCAGAGCCATTACCCTTGATGCTCCCGTGCTGGTGTGGTACCGGATGTTGCTCACTGCTGTGTTTATGGCTGTCATTCTTTTTTATCGCAAACAGTGGGTGCGCATTGAAAAAAGGGACCTGGTGCAGCTTACCCTCGTAGGCTGCCTGATGGCCTTGCACTGGGTGGCGTTTTATGGCTCCATCAAGCTGGCGAATGCTTCCATCGCATTGATCTGCCTTTCTACCGCCAGCATCTTCACTACCCTGACAGATTCTCTGGCCCAGAGGAAAAGACCAGACCTGGGCGAACTGGGTATTGGCGCACTGGCGTTGGTGGGAGTGTTCATTATGTACCTGATCCCCCAGCTGGAGGAGCATTACTCCGGTACTGTCATCGAAGACCCGTTACCCAACAGAAGCCTTGGCATACTGGCGGGGGTAGTGGCTGCGATACTAAGCGCCGTATTTACTGTTTTGAACAAGCGGATCGCCAATAAGTATCCCGCAAGGACCATGGTGTTCTATGAAATGGGTACGGGCTGGCTGCTCATCAGTTTATTACTTCCCTTGCAGTTCTTTTATCTGCCTGAGACCAGGATTATGCCTGATCTTTGGGACCTGGTATGGCTGGTAATACTTAGTCTCTGCTGTACAGTCTGGGCACAGTCGCTGGCACTGAACGCACTGAAACACATCAGCTCTTTTACCGCTACTTTGAGCGTAAACCTCGAGCCGCTGTACGGGATAGTTTTAGCTTTTCTTTTCTTTCAGGAGAACCAGGAACTACGTTGGAGCTTCTATGCTGGCATGGCTTTGATACTGGTTTCAGTGCTTTTGCAGATGATGCGGTTGCTCAGGCCTTCTAAAGCCTCACCCGGTTTCATCAGGGAAAAAGGCGGAATTGAATAGTGTAACGCATATAAACAACGAAACATGGAAAAGAAGCTTCAGCAGATATTGAAAGAAGAAGGAGTTGTGAGAAATGAACCAGCTATGTGGATTAAGGAAGAAGGTGTGACAGAGCACGGTCGGCTAATCCTAACGAGCAAGCGGCTGTTCTTTGCCAGAAACATGATTAATACCACCTCCTTCAGCAGGTATTTCATCAATGAGCAGGAACTGAATGCGGTGATCGAAATAGACCTGGATACCATCAATCACATATCCCGCGAAAACTATGTGGTCGATCCGAATGTGCTATCGATCACTTACATGCAATATGAAAATGTAAAGCTCTCGGTAATTGACTATGATGAGTGGTCTTCCGATATCGAAAGGACAAGGATGAACCCTGACATTCCGGGTGATCCGAACAGAAGGCAGGAAGCTGCCTGATGATAAAAACTGTAAAATTTGAAAGGCTCCCGCATGAGGAGCCTTTCTTATTTTGTTGCGTTGAGCTTTGAAGGTGACGCAGCTACCGGGGACATGTTACCATTCCGCGCCCCCACCCTTTCCGAAGCTTTTGTATTTCTTCAGGTTTCCAGGATCTGTTTCCAGCCGGAGAATTTCACTGCTATAACGCTCTGCAAGCCGCTGCTTAGCTTTCAGTGCCTCGCGCCTCTGGTCATCCTTTTCACCGCTGCCTTCCTCCTTCAGTTTCCGGGTGAGGGCAAAGATCATGGAGCCTATACCAAAACGGTATGGCTTGATGCTTTCTGTGGTCGCAAGGTTTTGGAGCAGCCTGAAAGCTCTATCTGCAGCTGCGGTATCAGGAACATGGACGATATAGTCGTAGAGGTACCCGGCAAGAGCAACTTTGCGTGTGCCATAAACACGGGGAGCAATGTCCTCGAAAATCGCAATATCCCCGGGGCTACCTTCTTTTGCAATGATCTCCCAGGCCGCTGATTCCAGTGCCGCTTTGGGCTCATCCTTCATGATCAGTCTGGCCTGCACATAGGCAGAATCCTGGTCGACCCTGGATAGTGCACGAAGGGCAGCTCCTGAAACCATGTAGGACAGGTCTTTGGTTCCCGCCAGCATCAGTGGCTTCGCTTCTGCCAGCTTCCATTTGCCCAATGCGTCGAATGCTGCAGCGCGGGCGCGGTGGTCGATATCACTGGCAGCCATTGCTTGAATGGCGTCACGGTAGATGTCTTTGAATGCAGGTTCTTTTGCGCTGCCAATCAGATTGGCGGCATAGGCTCTGATAGAACCAATAGAATCTCTGAGCGCTGTATGGAAGATAACCTGGGCAATACTATCCTTCTGATTGCCGAAGGCTTGTCCTACCGCCCGGTGTTTGCTGATGTAGTCTGTTGTCTTGCGGAGCTGGAGCAGCCAATCGCCGGGGTCTTTCTGCTCACGCACACGGCCAGGCAGCCAGTGATGGATATCTGGAACAAACACGGGGCGCTGTCCCTGCGGGTAAGGAAATGTATAGCTCTGGCGCTTTTTATCTACCAGCCAGTCTATGATCTGGGTTTGGGTTTCGGTGATAAGGGCAGCTTGCATGGGAAGGCGGTAGGGCTCCAGGCTATCGGTTGCAATCTGTTGCACATCCACCGTGACTAACTTCTGGTTATCGTCGTAGTTGTAGTACACATTGAGTTGAGGGTGTCCGCCGCGGAGGTACCATTGGTTGAAAAACCAGTTCCAGTCCTGGCCGGTAACTTCTTCTACCGCCAGGCGCCAATGAGTAGCTTCAACGGGCTGCAGGGCATTGCGGGTGAGGTAAAGGTTCATGGCTTTGAAGAAGGCACTGTCGCCCATAAGGCCATGCATATAGCCGAGAATGGAACCACCTTTTTGGTAGGAGATGCGGTCGAACATGTCCTCGTGTGAGTGGTAGTGGTGGCGCACAAGGGCTTCATCGTTTTGTTTTGTCTGGTTGAGGTAAAGGTTGAGATCATAAAGTGCGAGCTCATCCCGGGACACCTTACCATATTTGTAGTTGCGCCAGAGCTGCTCCCCATAGTTGGCAAAGGACTCATTGACAGTAAGGTGGGTCCAGGACTCAGTGGTAACGTAGTCTCCGAACCACTGGTGGAAAAGCTCGTGGGAGACGACGTCTTCATAGTCCTTGTCAGCAATCTCCCGGAAGTTCTGGTACATAAATTCGCCGAAGAGACTTGCCGTGGTGTTTTCCATTGCGCCTGAAACATAATCGCGCACTACTACCTGGCTGTATTTATTCCAGGGATAGGGCACACCTGTGATTCCTGAAAAGTACTCCATCATCTCAGGTGTATTCTTGAACATTTGAGATGCATATTTTGCATACTCAGGCTCCACATAATAGCTTACCTCTTTGCCGTTCCAGGGTTTATCTTCTACCACTGCAAACTTGCCTATGGCCATCATAATGGCATAAGGCTGGATGGGCTTGTCCATGCGCCAGATGTCCGTGCGGAGGCCGTTGCCTTCAAGGCGGCTGTCAACCTTTGCGCCATTGCTTAGGGTGGTGAAACTATCAGGAACAGTGAGTGCCAGCTCCACGGTCATGCGCTCGTTGGGCTGGTCGAGCGTGGGCAGCCAGTGAGAGTTAGCTTCAGTTTCGCCCTGGGTCCAGATCTGCACAGGCTTGCCGGGCACTTCGTTGTTGGTATTGATGAAGTAGAGGCCACGGTCGTCGCGGATAGCAGCGCTGCCACCGCTGGTGGCGGTGTAGGGATGGGAGAGATAGCGGATGTAGATTTCAATGGTATCCCACCGCTGGTAGGTCTTGTTGAGGAAGATTTTCACAGACTCTTCCTGCTGCTGAAAGCGCAGGGGAGTGTTGCTTTGCGTGAGGACTATTGAGTCAATGCGCATGGTCTTGGCATCGAGTACCAGCGTATCGGAGGGATAGAAATAAGGGTGGAGACGCAGCCAGGCACGCCCGTTGGCTGTGCGCTCGGGCAGGTTGAAGGAGAGCGCTACACGGGTATGCAGGATGTCCCAGGCGCGGGTGTCGGAGGTGCGGTAGATGTCGCGGGGATCGTCTTTGGCAGTTACGACAATGGGATCCATCTCAATGTGTTGTTCCTGAACGATCTTGCGGGAGCCGCCGCAGGCAAGCAGCAAACAAAGCGCTGGTAGCGTGAGTGAAATCAGAGGTATTTTCATCAAATTTGTACTATCTCAGGTTGCTAAAGTAAACGAAATAGGGGCAACTGAAATCCCCCAATCACAGGGATAAGCTACAAACAACGCACCAATGAAGGCAAGCAGACATCAGGTCTTGAAAACACTCGAAAAGTTCAGGAACGTAGACAAGTTCCGGGCTTTTCAGGAGATACTGCCCGATGTAGTCTATAGCGGTGCTGATGAACGGGAACTGGTGAACGAGATCCTGGATGCCTGCTGCAGGGACCTGCTGGAACTGTTCAGGGCTAAGAAGAAACCCACAAAACCTGTGTTGAAGAAATTGCTGATACTCTGCATGGACGAATTGGCGGTGGCGAAGATCAACACCACGAACCGGGAATTTGGTTACCAGCTCGGTTGGTACCTGGCAGAGAAGGTCTCTGTGGACCTGAAGAAAGGCACCGAGAAGAAAGTATGGGGATTCTGGACTGTGGAAGGCGGGGAAGTGAAGCCACCGGTGAGACCGAGGATCAGCAAGCGAAAGGTGGAGGAGGAAGCCGCCTGAACTGCGCTCGCAGCAGAAGGCTGATGGTCCGGTGTCCAGGAGGAATTTCTGAAACTGTTGAGCGGAATGATTTTATTAGGTTTTCTTGCATAGATCTCTATCTGAAGCAAATGGATGGAGATCATAATCATTACTAACTAAAACCTGGTTTCATGAAAATATTGACACTATTAACTGCTTCGTTACTAATCGCTTTTTCTTCCTGTACAAATGATGGCGCTGAGAACCCCGCCAACTCTGCTGAAAGTCCGGACAATACCGGTCCTGACAGGATTCACTACCAGGAGCAACTGGAGCCTGGCACCTACTATGGGGACACCACGATAGGTGTAAATGCAGATACTTCGATCAGGAGGGACACTACAACAATGGGAACAACTGATACGACAGGAAGATAGGACCTTCCGGTTACTGGCACAGCGAGCAGGGTTAGGCAACCATCCCCTTTTTTAGTTTAACAGAGATTTGCCGGGAAATGGATTTGACCAGGCCCTATGGAGAACTATTACACAACTTTTACGCAACTGTTACGCAACTTTCACACCCTGTTGATATTCTAAAAAACGTTATCTGTTGTAGAAGAAACGCTTAGCTGTAAGGTGAGCTTTCAGAAAAGTGGAGAAGTGTGGCAACCTGAGCTCACAGCATGCTATGGTCATAGCAGTGTTATTTGTTTAAGACGGGCTTTCAGCAGTAAGCGATAATTGATATTCTTGCATTCAGAACGTATAGAATATGAGAACAATAATACTCTTCCTGGCGGCGATCCTTGCACTTGAAGCCAATGCCCAGCACAGGTATATCGTCTGGTTTCCGGACAAGGAAAATGAGCAAACTGAAATAGCTGTAGAAGTAGTACCCATCAGCCAGAAAGCCCGGGAAAGGCGCGCACAGCGAGGGATAGGCTTTAGTAGTTATGATTTTCCGGTAAGTGAGGCCTACCTGTTTAAACTGAGGGAAAAAGGGCATCGTGTGTTGCAGACCTCCCGGTGGTTAAATGCGGCTTTGGTAGCATCGGACCATCCCGCGGATGAGATGAAGGCTATCCTGCCCAGCGGTTGGCGCGTACAGAAGATCGTGGAGAGTGGGAGCGGTCTGAATAAGTTTCCCGAAACAAGAGGAACGGCTTCCGGACCGGGGGCAATGATGAAGGCAACAAGCGCGTTTAACTATGGCCTGGCCAGCGATCAGAACTACCTCCTGGGCATTGACTATTTACACGATCAGGGGTATACTGGCAAGAATGTAACCATTGCGTTCTTTGATGCGGGATATGCCGGATTTAATGTGAGCCCTGCCCTGGACTCGACCCGGGCATCCGGAAGAATGCTGGGAAGCAAGGATTTCTGGAATAATTCGCCAAATGTCTTCTGGGGACACGACCATGGATTGAGTGTGCTTACTGAAGTGGTGGGCAATATGCCGGGCGTGTTTGTGGGCATGGCACCACATGCGAACCTGTTACTTGCACTGACCGACCACCCGCTTACTGAAACACACCAGGATGAATTCAATTATGTGGTGGCGCTGGAATGGGCAGACAGTATAGGCGCGGACCTGGTGAGCGCATCGATCTCTTACCTGGGCTTTGATCCGGGCGAGGGAGACTATACATTCAGTGATATGGATGGTGAGACCAGCATTGTGGCGCAGGGTGTGAAGATTGCCGCAAGAAATGGGATGCTGATTGTGAATGGAGCAGGGAATACGTTGGGAG
>JAFAAT010000071.1 GCA_023426425.1 Bacteroidota bacterium
TAGCTCAGTTGGTTAGAGCGCTACGTTGACATCGTAGAGGCCACCAGTTCGAATCTGGTACCATCCACACCTCTGTTCAGGCTGCCCCAAAAAGGCAGCCTGAACTCCTTCTATACGTACTTTCCCCACCCCCGAGGTAGATGATGATCCAGGCCTCTGACTATCGATCCCGGGTTTAATCATGAGCTTTATCCCTCTCCTATATTGGCTCACCAGGGATTCTGCCGGCCACCCCATCGTAGCACCTATGTGCTGCCAATTACCATTCATCATTTACGCTCCGCCCCTGATGGACTAGTTTTTTAGCGGAACACCGATGTGCTGCCCGGGTTCAGCTGGTTGATGGCTCCTCGCTATTACCCAAACGGATACCTGGCACTCATGTAAGATCTTTATAAATCTCTAAACCATTCACTATGCTCGCTATGAATTACCGCGGACCTTTCCGCGTCCGCGCCGACCGCAACAAACCTTACCCCGAAATTCTTCACCCACAGGATGTGATTGTCCGGGTCACCCGTTCCTGCATCTGTGGATCCGATTTACACCTCTATCATGGTCTCGTCCCCGACACCCGGGTCGGTATGACTTTCGGCCACGAATTTACAGGAGTGGTAACCGAAGTTGGTGAAGGAGTACAGAACCTCAAGGTGGGCGACCATATCCTTGTGCCTTTCAATATCGCCTGCGGTAGCTGTGCTTTCTGCAATCAGGAACTTTTTGGGAACTGCCATGAATCAAACCCGCAAGCTACTGCAGTGGGTGGAATCTTCGGTTATTCACATACAGCAGGTGGATACGACGGCGGCCAGGCGGAATATGTCCGGGTACCTTATGCCGACGTAAGCCCAATGGTCATACCAGCTGATATCGACCCTGACAACGCAGTGATGTTGACCGATGTTTTCCCCACAGGCTATCAGGCTGCGGAAATGGGTGGAATTCAGATTGGCGATACAGTGGTTGTTTTCGGTGCAGGTCCCGTGGGTATTATGGCAGCAAAATCTGCCTGGCTTTTCGGTGCCGGAAGAGTGATCATCATAGACCATCTTGAGTACCGACTTGAGTTCGCACGAAACTACGCACAGTGCGAGGCGTATAATTTTCGCTCTCTTGAAGATCCTGTTCTGTTTCTCAAGAAAACAACGGACTGGATGGGAGCAGATGTTTGTATTGATGCTGTCGGCTGCGAGGCTGCAGGCAGCGCTATGCAAACCATCACCGGTAGAAAAATGCTCCTCCAGGCTGGTTCTGCCACGGCGCTCCAGTGGGCTATCAATTCCGTGAAGAAAGGTGGTATCGTCTCGATTGTTGGTGTCTACGGCCCCACTGCCAATCTGATACCAATCGGAAATGTCGTCAATAAAGGCATTACCATCCGCGCTAACCAGGCTTCAGTAAAACGTCTGGTGCCAAAGCTTATCAAGCACATCCAGGATGGCCATATCAACCCTAAAGAAATAATCACTCATAGGATTCCTCTGGAAGAAGTGGCAGAAGCCTACCACATATTCTCAGCCAAAAGGGACAACTGTATCAAGCCCGTTTTAATACCACCTTCCGCCGTAGCATAATTCACCAATCCAAAAAACTGAAATCATGCAAGAGACACAGAATTCAACGCAAACAAATAGCAGGGTAAATCCCGAGGATTATAAACATATCAAGGGATGGGCAGTGGACGCAAACACCGAGAATGACCCCACCTATCCCATGAAGCACCGCACGAACGAAGAGCATCGCGGCTATAGTTGGAAGAGGCCACAGCAGCAGCCCGTAAATGTGGAAGTACTACATTCCAACGAACGCCCTAATGTGAGTGCAGTCTTCGGCACTTCCACCCCACCGTCGGGACTTAGCGGACAAATCAGGAGGTATGCCTTCAAGTATAGCGAGGGGAGCTGGGGTCATTGGCTGCCCCTGATCCTCGCCGATAGGGTCAATGTAGTTGAGGGTATCATTGATGACCTTAAAAATGGCCACATACCAAACATCTTCGCAGAAAAAGGCTGGAAAGCGGAGTGGAAATACAATCGTGAACAGTTTGTGCGCAACCTGGCTATTGGCGCAGTGGTCACCATAGGCCTGGTAGCCTTGCTCCGAAGCCGGTCTTCTGCAAAGCGCTGATCGAACTTATCGTACTCAACTTTCAATGGACTACGGGCAGGCCTGCACGTGCAGGACCTGCCCGACCCGCAAGGGTTGGCAGTAGGTAGATACTTTAGAATAGCTCGAGTTGAGGACTACTATCCCTCCCTTTCCTCCTCCCTTCCCCAAAATTCGACAAAGAAATCCCAAGCAGCCTTACCCTCACACCAGCCAGACTAGTCGACCGCAACAACTCCCTCGCAGTCTCTGAAATGATATCCAGTTCGCTTACCTGTCTCTCAAGTGTCCGGCTCCTTGTAATGAGCTTAAAATCACCGTACTTGATCTTTAGCGTTACCGTGCGGCCTCTCAGTTCGTACCGCCTAAGCCGCTCATGCACAGTCTTTGCAATTTTTTCAAGCGCCACATCCATCTCCTCAACCGTCGTCAGATCATAAGGAAATGTGTCCTCCGCCCCAATGCTCTTCACCTCATGATGCGGCTCCACCGGCCTGTCATCAATTCCCCTTACAATATGATAGAAAAACCTTCCCGACTTTCCAAAGTATCTAAGCAGATCAGTTTCTGAAAGCAGCTTAAGATCCGCGCCTGTGTGAATGCCCATGCGCTTCATCTTATCTGCTGTAACCTTTCCCACACCAAAAAATTTCTCAACAGGCAGTTGTTCCATAAACGACTCGACTGCCGACGGCCCGATGAATGTAAGTCCATCAGGCTTGTTCATATCCGAGGCTATCTTGGCAACAAACTTATTGACAGACACTCCTGCCGATGCAGTAAGGTTCAACTCCTCTCTTATGGCGTGTTTGATCTTGCTGGCAATATCAATGGCAGAACCAATTTGCTGCTTGTCTTCAGTGACATCTAGATAGGCTTCATCGAGACTCAGGGGCTCTACAAGATCCGTATGCCGGTGAAATATCTCCCGCACCTTTTGTGAAACTTCTTTATAAGCGGCAAACCTGGGAGAAACAAATATCACATCCGGGCAGAGTTGCAAGGCTTTCTTACTCGGCATTGCCGAACGGATACCAAACTTACGCGCCTCATAACTTGCTGTCGCCACAACTCCACCCCTGCCCTCAGGACTGCCACCCACTACAATGGGCTTCCCCCTGAGATCAGGATTGTCGCGCTGTTCTACGGATGCATAGAACGCATCCATGTCTATGTGAATGATTTTGCGGTAGCTGTGGTTTGCCTCCACCGGGGACGTGCTTAAGACCTGAAAATAAGCATTTTATGCTGGAAACTCACTTAATGAATTTCAGAGGCTGTCGCTCTTTTGAAATATACTGTTGTATGGATTATACACCGCCGAAGCAAGGCTTATTATTTTTGCAACGCTGCCGCTAACTCTCCTGCATAGGCCTCACTGACGGGAATATGCACACCGTGGATAGTCACCTGGTGCTTTTCAAACTTCTCAATCTTTCCCACCTGCACAATGTACGACCTATGGACCCGCACAAATCTTTCTTTAGGCAGCAGATTGATAATCTCAGTAATTGTAACTCGCGTAAGTATTTGTTTATTCTCCAGCACCACATTCACATAATTACCTGTCGCCTCTAAATACAAAATTCCATCAAACTGCACACGTACCTGCTCATATCCGGTCTTCACAAACATGTAGTCTGTTGCAGGGCTTGAATTTCTTGTGTTATAGAGCTCCAGCGCCTTATTGCAAGCCTTCACAAACCGGGTGAGCGAGAAAGGCTTAAGCAAGTAGTCCACAGCATCCATATCGAAGCTGGTCACGGCGTGCTCGCTGTACGCGGTAGTAAATATTAGCAGCGGCTTACGCGCAAGACTATTGTAGAAATCTATTCCTGAAATATCCGGCATCTTAATGTCAAGAAACAGAATGTCAACTTTTTCCTTTTGCAGGTATTCAAGCGCCTCGAAAGCATCTGTAAACACAGCCTCCAGCTCCAGGAATGGTACCTTGCCCGCGTGCGATTTAATAATCTTAAGGGCTATCGGTTCATCATCTATGGCAATGGCTTTCATTTCCTCTGATACGAATTTACTCAGCTCAGTTGAATACTCAGGTGTACAAAAAAGTCTTTTTTTGTTTCCCTGATCACTAGCTCGTGATTCCCCGGGTAAAGCAGTGAAAGCCTTTGCCGGACATTGTCCAGCCCTATCCCACGATGGTTTTTTTCCGGGTCGTGTTCTTTTTCTCCATGACGGCTGTTGGAAACATCAAAATGTACAGTGCCTTCTTTCATCAGTAGTGAAACCTTCACATGCGAAGGCTCACGGAAGCTGATACCATGCTTAAAGGCATTCTCTACAAACGGAATCAGCAACATTGGTGCTATCTGCACCTGCTCCAGCACTGGCTCTATCTCCGCATCAATTGTAATGTTCGGAATCGGATCAGTTCTTAGCCTCTGCAACTGTATGTAGTTATTCAGATACTCTATTTCGCGGGCGAGGGAAATCTTCTCCTGCACATTTTCCTGAAGCATGAACCGCATCATGTCACCGAGCTTCTGAATGCCCTCAGATGTACGCTCAGCTTGCTCCTGGATTGCAGTGCCGTACAGCGTATTAAGTGCATTAAACAAAAAATGTGGGTTGATCTGCGAACGTAGAAAATCAAGATTGGCCGCTGAATGCTGGAGTTCTGTCTTCAATCTGTAGAGTTCTTCGTTG
>JAFAAT010000023.1 GCA_023426425.1 Bacteroidota bacterium
CTCCCACTCATAGGTGAGCGAATCCAATGGCACTGTCCCGGGCAGTGTTGAAGAAGCAATAAAGCTGTTATCCCCGGTTTCTACCAGTAGGCTGTATGTCTTACCAGCTTCTCCCAGGTAAGCAGGGAGTTCGTAGAGGCCATCACTCAGGTGCGGCACCTGGGTAGTGTCGCCTGCTTCATTTATGATGTGAACAGAAGCGTCAGTTACTTTCTGCTGTGACGATTTGCCATAGTAGTCGGTAGTCATGGCAATCTTTACCTGCAGCGGATTAGTGCCCTCATATAGCTGACCTTCGATCACATATTGAGGATTGGCTTCGTTCAGGTCCACATTGATCACTTTTTCGCAGGAAGTGAATGCGAGGGAGACTCCGATAAGTATAAGTAGATTCTTCATGAGGAATTAAAACTTAAAGTTGTAAGTAATGGAAGGCACCCAGGTGAAGAGGGCTACCTGAACAGCCTCGGTGATGGCAGGGTTGTCTTCATTCTGCCGGAAGTTGATAGTGTAGGCATTCTGGCGACCATAAGCGTTATAGACAGAGAAGTTCCAGCTGCTTTCCCTCCGTTCGGTCTTGCGGGTGGTCCAGGTCAATCCAATATCAAGACGGTGGTAGTCAGGCATGCGATAGCCATTGCGTTCTGTATAATAGGGCACCTGAAGTCCGGCAGATTCATATTTGCCAGAGGGAAAGGTGACAGCGCTACCCGTGTAGTAGATCCAGTTTGCCGAGAGCTTTAGCTTTTTGGTGAGGTCATACATGCCAACGATTGCCAGGTCGTGGATGCGGTCCTGCCGGGCGGGGTACTCGCTGCCGTTGTTAATATCATCAAACTGGCGGAGGGATCGTGAGAGAGTATAGCTTACCCAGCCCTGTAGCCTGCCTGACTGTTTACGGAAAAGGATTTCCAGACCATAGGCTTTCCCCTTACCATACACAAGTTCACCCTCAACTTCTTCATTAAAGATCAGGTCTGCGCCATTCCGGTAGTCGATCTGGTTTTGTAGGGCTTTGTAGTAAGTTTCTACAGAAAGCTCATACATATTGTCTTTGAAATTCCTGAAGTAGCCGATAGATACCTGGTCGGCTATCTGAGGCTTGATGTTATTGCTGGCGGGCACCCAAAGGTCTGTGGGCGAGGCAGTGGTAGAGTTGCTGAGCAGGTGCAGGTATTGGTACATCCTGTTGTAGCTGACCTTTACGGAACTGGTTGAATTAATACTATACCGGGCAGCAACGCGTGGCTCAAACCCACCGTAGTAGGTAATCTGTTCCCAGTCGTCATACTGCTTTACACTTGTCTTATTACCTGCCTCGTCGAATGTGTAGACCATGGCATCACCCATGAAGCTGAAGCCGGAGTAGCGAAGACCGTATTGCAGACCGATCTTATCGTTCACGCGCATGTCGTTCTGCACATACACACCGCCTTCAATTGCTCTTCTTCCACTCAGGGCAGCATTGTTGAAGTTGCTACGAGGTCCAACCTCGATCTGGCCGGGCTTGAAGTTGTGGTGAATGACGTTAAAGCCAAACTTGATATTGTTGTCCACATTGGGCGTGAAAGAGAAGTCCTGCTTGAGGTTCCAATCCTGGATAGCGGAAGTGATGGTGATGTCTTCCCCGTCGAAGCCCAGCTTGATGCGGTAGTTATAGTTGCTGAAGATGAGGGAGGTATTCGAAAAGATTTTGCTACTAAGTATATGGTTCCACCTGATGGTGGCTGTGCTGTTGCCCCAGTCGAAGCCGAACTGGTCGCTGAAACCGAATACGTCTCTTCCGAAGTAGCCAGAGAGGAAGATACGGTCCTTTTCCCCGAGCTGGTAATTGGCTTTGAGGTTAAGGTCGTAGAAGTACAACCTGGAGCTATTAAGCCGTTCGTCGGGATGAAGCTTCAGAAAAACGTCTGCATAAGTTCTTCTGCCGGAGATAATAAAGGAGCCTTTGTCTTTAACTATGGGGCCTTCAAGAGTGAGGCGGGAGGCTATGAGACCAATGCCACCTGAAGCGCTGTAGTATTTGCTGTTACCGTCGCGCATCTTTACATCCATCACGGAGGAGCCTCTTCCACCAAACTCGGCGGGTATACCACCCTTGTAGAGGGTTACGTCCTTAAGGGCATCAGAGTTGAAGACAGAGAAAAAGCCCAGCATGTGGGAGGCATTATACACAGGGGCTTCATCCAGCAGGATGAGGTTCTGGTCAGCGGCGCCGCCCCTGACGTAAAAGCCAGCATTTCCCTCGCCGGCAGCTTTTACACCGGGCGTGAGCTGAATAGTTTTAATAATGTCCTTTTCCCCGAAGAGTACTGGCACCGACTCAATCTGCTTAGGATCGAGCTTGAAGACGCTCATCTGGTTCGAGCTCACGTTATTGTCCGCCTGTTCGGTGCGTACGACAACCTCTTCGAGGCTGGTGCTCAAAGGTGAGAGTTGAATATTTACACTGGTATTCTTGTCCAGGACCACCTGCTGTTCCTGATTGGAGTACCCTGTGTATTGGTACACCAAAGTGTAGGTGCCGGCAGGCAGCGTCAGGGAGTAGAAGCCATATGCATTGGTAATCCCACCTTTTGCAGGGTCTGACTTTACCACAACAATGGCTCCTATAAGATCTTCACCATTGGTGGCATCCTTGATATTACCGCTGACAGTTAAGTTCTGTGCGGTTGCCCAGGTGGGGAGCAGGAGTAGAATGATTGCGAGAAACTTGGAGTACATGTTAATTTGTCCGGTTAGATGATGTGAACCTCCGAGGCGAGGCTGTTCATTTTGAGGCGCGAAGGTATTGTTTGTTACTGCTATATATGTGTTAAATGTGTATTAAAGTTACGTGTTCATGGGGTCGGGCTGGGTTAGGGCATATTGTTTTTAGTGTTCTTGCAAACACCTGTTATGGAAAAGAGGATTTTTGGAATAATACTTACGATACTGGGGATAGTAGGCCTGATCATGGCTGCTGTGGGATTTGTAAATAGCGAGAATAACTGGAGAGAACTGATTGTCTATGGTGTTCTTGGGTTTATATTCTTCTTTTCGGGTATCAGTTTGATACGGACTACCACCGACATTGAGCGAGACAGGATCATTGAAAGGGACAGGAGGGTAGATTCTGATTAGGGCGCACCAACAGCGGCCCAAGAGCGCAACATCAGCGGCCCAAGAGTGCGCTAATTATCCTGCCTGTAAACAGTAATAACGGAGTATATAAAAAATAGGAAAAACTGGCTTTTGTGTACGGGATCTGGGCTGGGAAAAGGCAGCTAATCCCGGGTTACATTCTATCTACCTTCTGGTTACCTTCTAGCTAGCGTCTAGTAAGCGTCTAGTAAGCGTCTAGTTGTCCCGCATAAACAGCCTTAGCCACCTTGCTGGTAAATATTACCTTTGCAGCTAGTCTAAGAGATACAGTGGCGGACGTAATTCAGTTGTTATCAGATCATATTGCGAATCAAATTGCTGCCGGTGAGGTTATTCAGCGGCCGGCTTCTGCAGTTAAGGAACTGCTGGAGAATGCAATAGACGCCGGGGCCACTGAAATTCAACTCATTCTGAAGGATGCCGGGAAAGAACTTATCCAGGTGACGGACAACGGAAAGGGTATGAGTCCGACGGATGCCCGGATGAGCTTTGAGCGGCATGCTACTTCCAAGATCAGGAATATTGATGATCTGTTTAAGATCCGCACGATGGGCTTCCGCGGAGAGGCACTGGCGTCCATAGCAGCTGTGGCCCAGGTGGAACTGAAGACCTGCCAGACTGAGGCTACTGTAGGCACCCGCATCTGCATAGAGAGCACCGAGGTGAAGCTGCAGGAACCCTGCGCTACACCGCCCGGCACCAATATCATGGTGAAGAACCTGTTCTTCAATGTACCGGCCCGAAGGCATTTCCTCAAGTCGAATAATACTGAGTACCGCCATATTGTTGATGAGTTTACGCGAATTGCACTCGCGCATCCAGGAATCTCATTCCGGCTTTGGCACAACGGAGCTGAGCAATTCCACCTCGAAGCAGGAAACCTGAAGACCAGAGTGGTGGGATTACTTGGCAGCTCTTACGAGCGAAACCTTGTGCCGGTAGAGGAACAAACAGAGTTTCTCAACATCAAAGGATTTATTGGCAAACCAGAGGCGGCCACCCGGACGAGGGGCATGCAGTTCTTCTTTGTGAACAACCGCTTTATCCGGAACGCCTATCTGCACCATGCACTGACCACCGCCTATGAAGGGCTGATAGAGCAGGGTGCCTTTCCTTTCTACGTCCTGTTCCTGGAGACTGATCCGGCGCATGTGGATGTGAATGTGCACCCCACTAAGCAGGAAGTGAAGTTTGACGATGACAGGTTGATGTATGCCTACCTGAATGCGGCAGTGAAGCATGCGCTTGCCCGGTTTAATATTGCTCCATCATTAGATTTTACGCTGAACCCGGAGATAACTCAATTAAGCTCGGTGCAGATGCCGGCATCTGAACGGGAAAAGGAACATGTGGAGCGGGGCTATCTGTATAACACGTTTACGCAGGGCAATCAGGCACACTTCATTGATAAAAATGAAGGATTGCAAAGGTGGAAAGACCTGTATGCCATTGCTGAGAAACCTCAGGCGAATGCCATGCCGGGAACGCCTATGCCTGAGCAGCGGGCGTCTGTTTTGCATCATGAGGAAGACCGTGCGCCAGTAAGCAACCATAATATCCTGCTGGTACAAGGGACGATGCTGATAACGACCGTGAAGTCCGGACTCATGGTGATCCATATACGCAGGGCTCAGGAGCGCATCTGGTACGAGCGGCTGTTGGAAGAGTGGAACAGTGGTCATTCCGTGTCGCAGCAAATGCTGTTTCCGGTGTCACTGGAGTTTGCGCCACAGGATGCAATACTGGTGAATGAGGTGCTGCCTGACCTGACAAGACTAGGATTTGATATTGTACCATTCGGACCGAACACCTTTGCCGTGCAGGGCGTGCCTTCGGCAATGCCCGCGGGTGAGGAGAAGAACATCCTTGATGAAGTGATCGAGCAGCTGAGGCATGAATCGCACGATGCAGTGTCTCAACGTTCAGACAGGTTGCTGGTCCAGATGGCGCGGAGGCTTTCTCAAAACAAACATGCGATACAACAACCGGAGGGGCAGCAGGCATTGATAGATGAACTGTTTGCCTGTACACAGCCCGAGTACACACCGGATGGAAGGAAAACATTTACGATGATAAGAAAAGAGGCATTGGACGAGCTGCTCGGGTAGTGCCTTAGAATCTATAAACAAGCTTTACTTAATTTACACCCCTAATAACAAGCCTATATGTCTGCTCTGAAGTTCTACCCTTTGAAGGTTAAAGACGTGAGACCTGAAACTGCTGACTGCGTTTCTGTGTCGCTGGAGGTGCCGGAGGAATTGAAAGAAACCTTCAGGTTTGCACCCGGACAGTACCTGACCTTTAAGAAACACTGGGAAGATGCAGAAGTGCGCAGATCCTACTCTATTTGCTGTAGTCCCGGAGACAATGAACTCCGAGTGGCCATTAAGAAAGTGGAGGGCGGTAAGTTTTCCGGCTTTGCCAACCAGGAGCTGAAGCCAGGAGATGTGTTGGATGTGATGCCGCCGATGGGGAAGTTCAGTCCGAGAAAAACGGAACAGCGCTCAAAGCAATATGTAGCCTTTGCAGCGGGCAGCGGGATCACACCGGTGATGAGCATAATGAAGTCGGTGCTGGAGCAGGAACCGGAGGCGTACTTCACACTTGTTTATGGCAATAAGAACCGAAACACGATCATCTTCAGGGAAGCCATCGAAGGGCTTAAGAATAAATACATGCAGCGGCTGCGGGTGTATCATGTGCTGAGCAGGGAACTGATGGATGTTCCTTTGTTTAACGGCAGGATTGATGCGGCCAAGGTGATTGATTTCAGCAAGTCGCTGATCGATGTTAATAAGATTGATGAAGTCTTTGTGTGCGGACCGGAAGAGATGCTGCTTTCTGTAAGGCAGCAACTACTTGACCTCGGTCTGCCGCAGGAGAAGGTGCATATAGAGTTGTTCAGTTCTCCCGATCAGCCTAAGGCTACGCATGAGAAATGGATAAAGGAACATAGCAGGGATGCGGGTCCTGTGAGCAAGGTAAGCGTGCGTCTTGATGGAGTGACTTTCGACATGGAGCTACCTTACAACAGTGACAGTATTCTTGATGCAGCCCTGAAACATGGTGCTGATCTTCCTTATGCCTGCAAGGGCGGTGTATGTAGTACCTGCCGCGCGAAAGTGGTAGAGGGCGAGGTGGACATGGAGGTGAACTATGCTTTGGAGAAGGACGAGATAGCGCAAGGTTATGTGCTGACCTGCCAGTCGCATCCAAAGACGGAGCGGGTGGTGGTTGACTTCGATGCCAGATAATTGTCAATTGTTAATTGTCAATTGTCAATTGTCAGTGGGGCGGCGTCGCTCGGTGTAGCTTCAGAATTACTGTGCTGCAAGGCTAAGAATTGCTATTTCCAACGCGAGTATTACCAGAGTGAGCTTCGTGGGTAAATTGGCTAGATTCACTTTACCAATCCTTTCGGCGCAGCTGCTTTTTCATCGAGTCGATCTTTTTAGACTCAAGCCGTCTTTCCTTTGTTGCTTTGGAAATTCGGGTGGGCTTGCGTTTTTTCGGAATTATAAGGCTCTTTTCTACAAGTTCCTTCATCTTCTGAAGGGCGATCTGCTTATTCTCCAGCTGCGACCGGGTCTCACTACTCCTGACCATCAGGTAGCCTTCCTTGTTGATCTTGTTTTTGAGCTTATCGAGCAGAATGGCTTTTTCCTCTTCGGTGAGGGCAGCTGACTGGTCTACATGCCACCAGGCCTCTGCTGCAGTTTCTACTTTGTTGACGTTCTGTCCACCCTTACCGCCACTGCGGGCAGTACGGAAAAAGACTTCTTTGGAAAAATCAGAGGGCATAAGGCGGGGGTTGAGGTTAGTCTTCCCTCTTGGGCACCGTGCGGAAGACCACATCCCAGATCACAGAGCTCACGCCAAAGCCTTTATCAGGAGCTTTGTAATGATGCAGGTGGTGATTGCGCCAGAGGGCTTTTAGCCAGCGGGGAGGAGCAAAAGCATGGATGGCGTAGTGCATGGAGCCATACAAGATATAGCCGAAGACAAAGCCGGGGAAGAAGGACAGTGCATACCAGCCCATGAGTGCATGCATCCCCAGAAAAATAAGGGATGATATGATCAGGCTTGGAATGGGAGGCATGAACAAGCGCTCTCTGTCGCGGGGATATTCATGGTGCACACCGTGCATGGTGTAGACAAACTTCTGGGCTCTGGGACTTTCGGCTACGTAGTGGAAAGCATAGCGGTGCATGACATATTCAAAGAAACTCCAGAAAAGAGCCCCACCGCAGAACAGGAGTACTTCAGTGCCTACGCCGACACCTTTGTAGGCTGCACCGTAGTAGAGCATCAGGGCGATTATGGGGAAATAAATGCTATAGATGACCAGGGGATGCGTTTTTGTCATCATCTCCAGGTAATCGTTTTGGAACAATCTAGCCTGACCTTTGTTCTTAATCTTGTCGAAATGCATAACTCCTTATACTTAGCACAAAAATAATGCTCAGCAATTAAGCTTTAACTTCTTCGTCCGCCTCTTCTTCCAGAGGCCACTCTGTGTTCTTCACCTTACGCTTTACTTTGTCCATCCACAAGAGGAAGGCGGGTTGTAACGTGAGGTTGGTGATCATTGCCAGGAGCAAAGTGAGCGAAGTCAGATAGCCCAGCGATTTGGTGCCGTCGAAATCTGATAAGGCGAACACTCCAAAGCCCGCAATCAGTATCAGTGAGGTATAGATGATACTGAGTCCTGTGTCAAATATTGTCCGCTTAACAGTTGCGGCGATATCGTCATCGTGACCTGACAATTCCTGCTTAAAGTTAACCAAAAATCTAATGGTTACATCAATGGTTATCCCCAGTGCCACACTGAAAACAAGGACTGTAGATGGTTTGATGGGGATGCCCACCCAGCCCATGATGCCGGCTGTGATCATCAGTGGGATGATGTTAATGACTATGGAAATCAGGAGGATACGCCAGGACCTGAAGAGGAAAATCATGCAGCCGAAGATCATTATAAATGCCAATATCAGGCTATCGCGAAGGCTGTTGATAATAAATCTGCTTCCCTCTAAGAACACTATGCTGGTGCCGGTGAAGGAGACATCATAATGTGCGGTATCGAAAATCTCCAGTGCCTTAGGACGGATGCTGTCCAGCAAAACCGGAAGTCGTTGGCTGCCCACATCGGCCATGTTGATGCTGATGCGGGTTTGTTGCCTGGTGCTGTCGACAAAAGAATTGATCAACCGGTTGAACATACTGCCACCACCGGCACTACCTCTGAGGTAGGGCTGGATGAAGGCACCGTCAAACATATTAGGCACGCCATAGCTGGTGCTGTCACCATCATAGAAGGCCTGACGGGCGAATTTGACACCTTCTACAATAGAAAGAGGATGACCGATTTCATCGAATCTTTCGAGGTACTGCCCGAACTCGTCCATCTTTTCAAGTACGGGAAGGGAAACAGCACCATTCCTTCTGCGGGTGTCTACCACAATTTCCAGGGGCATTACACCTTTGAAGTTGCGCTCGAAGAATTTCAAGTCCTGGTAGACTTTGTCGTCTTTTGGAAGATCATCCACGATATGGCCGACGGTATTTAGCCGGAGCATACCGACTACGGAGACTGCACAAACCAGTATGGTGAAGCCGTAGATCCAGGGGCGGTGTTTGAACACCCAGGTGGTGATGGTGCCCAGGAGGTTGTTGATCCATTTGCTCTCCAGGTAATTGGTGTGGCGGCCCTTGGGTGGGGGTAAGAGACTGAACAGCGCCGGAATGAAGATCAGTGAGATGAGGAAGATGGCCATGATGTTGATGCCGGCGACGAGGCCAAACTCTTTCAGCAACTGGCTTTCAGTAAAGAAGAATACCCCAAAGCCAATGGCTGCCGTGAGGTTGGTGAACAGTGTGACGATGCCCATCC
>JAFAAT010000109.1 GCA_023426425.1 Bacteroidota bacterium
TTCCCATCCAGAACAAACAGACGAGTACCCCCGCCGCAATAACCGCAAATATTTTACCTTTCATAAAAGATGGCTTTGCTAAAAATGCACTAAAGATTGGCAGCTCCTTCTGCCTGACTCAAATTACCTCGTTTCCAACCATCAGTCAACTCCATGCTGCATAATACCTCTTGCTTACCAGTTTCGTTCGCGGGTTCAACAGAGGTTCAACCGAATTTCTACTCGTTTGTCATTGAGGTTGGCGGTCGTTCTTCATTAATTCATATTGTCCCTGAAACTCTGACATAACACCCGTCCATCACTATAAATTTAATATGAAAGCTGGGTTTTCACGGGTTCGCAGCCTAACCTCAGGAAAACTACCGCTCCCCATCCACCGCCACGTCTCCACAAGGTCTCGCCCTTATTTCCAAATAGGCATTATCCACATGGGTATGCTCGGTATCATTGAGCTTTTTTTGGCTCGTCCGCCTCACCGACTGGTCCGCCTCAAAATTACCCTCAATCCTAGTGCTCCTCGCCTCCACAATAGTAGGCACACGCCCCGGCAATCTTAGCACTCCGCTATCCGGTCGGATATCCACCTCCTCATACTGAAACATTCTCCCCTTTACAGGAAATTCATTCAGAAACACCTCCTCTCCCCTGGCAGATGATACCAGCAGGTTTTCTTCTTTACATTTCGGCTTCCAGATTTTCACCCAGTCAACCTCCATAAACTGTCCGCCCGGCTGCCCTGTAATGGGCATAATCGAAAGCTCCACCGCATAGGCAAAAGGAAAGGTCCGGACCCTGGTATATTCGATAGCATTTACCAGGTTGCCATCAATATAATACCTCACCACCGACGGCGTCCATACCATCGTATAAATGTGAAAACCCGGCGAAAGATCTGGATAGGCAACGCTGTCTTCAATCTGGATCGGCTCCATCGACCAGTCAAGTATCCGGGTGATGTAATAGTTCTTGTAGCTCACATCAAATACATCAATCTCGGTCTTATTCCACCCCCACAGCCAGAAAGATATCGGTGAGGTGCCCCTGGTCATATCCGGAAATTTAATGCGGGCTTCCACAATGCCATCCCCATCATTGCCATACTCCGGCTTTGGCTGAAGGTTCAGATAGCCTGCATGAAAATTCACCTTCCGCCCATTGTCCACTGTGAACTCCGGAACGCTCTTAGTCTCCATCCTTATCACCCCCGGTGCGGAAAGATAGGTTTGCTCCGGTGTGTAAAATTCGTTCTGCGCCCCCCAGTTGCCGTTGGTTATCCTCCAGACCTCGCTGAAGTAACTTCCTTTCGTAGTTCCTGAGGCAGCCACCCTGCCATTCAGATGCTTAAACCGGTGTGAAGGGTACACCTTGTTCGGATCAGGATAGTCGAACTCCTCATGGAAGACCACTTCATAGTCAGAATAGTCCAGCCTTTGCTGCGCAATCGCAATATTCCCCAGGCACACCAGTAAAACAAGAATTCTTTTCATAGGATCAGATAATGCAGCACACTAATTTTTAGCCTTTTTCAGCGCATCTATTTCTTTCTGCAGCTGAATTACATAAAGCGTGAGCTCCTCTATCTTCTGAAGCAGCTTCGCATCCATCGCTCCCAGGTCTATACCGTCCCTCGCAACTTCCTCCGCAGATGGTATGTCCGGAAGGTGCCCTCTTTCTTTGATAAACTGCTCCACCTCATAAATTCCCGGCAGTTGGTACCCTTCCTCAAAAACAAAGTCAGCCCAGTTCATTCCGTCCTGGCTGTTGGCAACCCTTACTTTCTCCGTCAGGATTCCATTCTGCACATACAGTCTGTAATTGCCCGGCGTAGACACATTGCCCATCACTACCTTCCCATCTTTCAATCCATACATCAGGTTGGTGTAGGCGGCATTATCATACACAACAAACTCAAATGCCCGGCTACCGCCTGCTGCTCCTCCTGACACAAACCGCAACATGCCATCAAACCCCTGCATGCCATTAGCTCCCAAGAGTATTCCTGCCCCATCGCCATAGCCAGCTTTTGCAAGTAGCTCCAGGTACGAGCTGGTCAGCCCCCTCACCGACCTGATATGGATGCTTTCCGTAAACCCGATATTACCGTTCACAGTAAGCTTTTCCACCGGCGTCTTATCATCAATACCTACATGCTGAGTCCTGGCATCAGTAGTCAGGTTCCCCCCTGACCCTATCCACGACTGCGACCTTGCAGTGTTTGAAATGATAAGCAATCCGGCAAGTAAATAAAGCATTGTGTATTTCATTGTCACTTCAGTTATGAACACTAATGTACGCCATTCACATGCAGACTCCTTTCCCCACGCCCGGAGTACCGGTACATTGACGTATTTTTGCCGCCCCTCATCCGGATAATTTTTTATGATCAAAGGCATCAGGCACATCATCTTCGACCTTGGAGGTGTGCTCCTAAATATCGACTATAACCTTACAGAAAAAGCTTTTGTAGAAGTGGGCATTGCTAATTTTGCAGAGCTCTATTCCCAGCTTAAACAATCCAGCCTTTTTGACGACTGGGAGGTGGGAAAGATTTCACGTGCAGACTTCGTGAAAGGCCTGCAGGACATCGCTCCAATACCACTCAACGAGGACCAGGTCTGCACAGCCTGGAACGCCATGCTCCTGGACTTACCAGTCCGCCGGCTCCAGCTCCTGCAGCAACTAAGGCTTTATTACGACCTGGTATTGCTTAGCAACACAAACGAAGTGCATGAGGAAGCTTTCAACAAGATATTAATTCAGGCCCACGGCGCCAGCCTCGGCGCCTATTTCGACAAGGTGTATTATTCCCACCGGATTGGGATGCGTAAGCCTACTTCAGAAGTATTTCAGCGGGTACTGGACGAGAATGGCTTTCAGGCTCATCATACTTTATTTATAGATGACAGTCCCCAACATATCGAAGGGGCTAAAGCCTTAGGCATTCAGACGATTTATCTTGAAAAAGGAATGACCATAGAAGACGATATTTTCAAAGCATTGAAGTAAATACAAAAGCCCCCGCAGGACTGCAGGGGCTTTTTCTCCATACTCTATAGATGATTACCAAATCCTGTTTCTTGAGCCCTGAAACTCTTTAGGGCGAACTACTGTGAATACCCTCGAAATAGTAAATCCGAAGTGAATATCCCCTTTAGCCCAGTCTCCAGTGGTCTGTCCAATTACATTGCGTTCCGTAATAGCAGTAGAGTTTGAGAAGAGCAGTTGGAACACGTGTCCTCCTGTCTCAATGTCAAAACCTACTGTCAGGGAATTCTTTGTCTTGTTACCAGCACCGTCGTTGAGTTGGTTGCCCGGGAGTTGATAATAGTACTCCGCATTCAGGGATATCCTGTTGGATAGCTTAAGTCTACCTCCCACGCCAAGCGCCAGCACGTCGTTTGGTTCATCGACGGTTTGTACCAGGTTATAATGGAGGTGAGTGGGCATCAGTTGTAAAGATAAGGAAGGACTGAATTTTTTTGCAATTAATATTTGGTTCATGTAGGCCAGCCTGTTGGAGAAATAATATTCCAGTGTGTCGGGAATGATCACATCATTCGACTGTGCGGAAATGGCGCCTACATAGCTGACGCTCAATGGCATTTTGCCATCTTCCGTCTGCCGGAGGATCCTGGCCTTCACAAACCCGTCATACTCTTTAAGATAGGACGCACGCCCCACTCCCACTGTCAGCCAGTTCGTTATGCCATAATCGAAGCCGATCCTCGTATTCGCATCATCCAGGCCAAAGAAGTTCTTGAACCCATCGCTGATGCGGCCAAACCTATGTGAAACCCTGAAATCCAGTACACCCTTGCCGGTGTTTTCTATGCTATGCCCGTTTGCTATCCTGGTGGTCTTAAAGGTGGCGGTGGTATATTCCTTGCCTTGTTCCTGAGGAGTTTCTTCGAGCAGGCTCATTAAATCATCCGCTTCATCAAGAGTGTCGGTAGTAGTCATTTGTACCGGTGTCTGCGCGAAAACCGGTATCAAAGGTGTCACTGTCAGGAGTAAACTAAGAAGAAGGACTTGCTTGATCTGCATAATTGTGATTGCTGTTTTGCTGATGCTCCGCAAAATATTACTTCTGGTTCAGAATAGTGTTGACCGTCACTTCGATTTGCTCCGCAATTTTATTAGCAACCATTGCCGGAATCTTAATGCCATAATCAGCTGTCTTCACCATGAACTTGGAATTCGCAGTGATTGAATTGCCCTTTACTGTGACAGTTCCCGGAATGGTCACGTCTTTCGTCACTCCATGTATCGTCAGCTTGCCGGTAGTCTTTACGTTGTAGGTGCCATCTTTGCTGAAGTTCACACTGCTGATGTCAGTGATCTTTCCCTTGAAGTCGGCCTTCGGATAACGATCACTCTCCATGTAGTTTTCGTTGAAGTGTTCCTGCATCAAAGCTTTCTCAAATTTGAAGCTCTTAATTGGAACAATGAAGGCAATCTCTCCTGACTTTGCATCCAGTACACTGGATACATCATTGTTAAAAGCCTCAATGTTCTCCACTGGTGTGGTAGAGAAGAATGTGACCTTGCCTGTACGTGTCAGATATTTTTGCGCATAAGTCATAGTAGAGAGCGCAACAAGTAGTGTCGTGGTGATGATTATCTTTTTCATATTTCTTGGTAATTATTTACTGTAATTAGTTGTCCAACGCTCCCTGGTTGATCCAGGCTTCAATTTGCCTGCGTTCGCAGTCGGGAAGTTTGGCCATGTTCTTGGGCATGGGGCTATAGCCCGGTGCATGTTCAATCGCACCCATAATTCGTCCTACGCCTGCCTTGGTGTCATTGTAGTTGTCGAAAATATACCCGCCGGGATTGGAGCCGGTAAGGTGGCAATCGGAAAGGGCACAATGCTGGTTCAGGATCGGCTGAATAGTCTGAGCATAACTAACACTATCTGTATTACAGATTACTCCGCCTGGTGGAACATACAGCTCTTCATAGCTGTCGTAATAACACCCCGACAGAAGTATAGCTGCCATACCGCAAGTTGTTGCACCCGTTAAAAGTAACTTTCTCATATTCTGATTAATGTCGTTTCAACAACAATTTTACTCAATTAATTGTTAGGAGTTCCAGCCGCTATCCATTTCTCGATCTGAAGTATCTGGCAGTCGGAAAGTTTGTTGCCTCCCTGCGGCATCGCCGAATACCCCTGCTGATGCTTTATTGCTCCAAGAAACCTGCCAGATTGTACCGATGCAACGACACCAGCATGGGTTTCGTAAGAATAACCTCCTGAGCTCAGGGTATTATTATGACAACCTTTACAGTTGGTATTCAGAATCGGCTGAATCTTTCCCGAAAAGCTGAAGTTGTTACTGTCACATCCTGTCGAGGCGCAGTTTGTTGTATTTGGCGCTCCCCTGTTTATCCACTCCCTGATTAACTCTATCTGCTCAGTAGTTAACGGTGCATTTGGTGGTGGCGGCATTCTATCATCATGATCATCCTCAGTAATCTTCTCAAAGAGCTCCGTGTCCTCAGGGTCTCCGGGAGTAAAGTCTTTTCCTGTAATTGTTTCCCAACTAGTGAAAACAAATCCCTCCTGGTGTGAAGCCGCATCATGACAACCGCTTTTTGCACAGTTGGATATAAAAATCGGCAGAATATCCCTCTCAAAACAAAGGCTGGTATCAGAAACCGGGTTGCCGGTGCCGCCGCCGTTATTGTTTCCTCCACCATTACCTCCTCCTCCGTTGTTTACCGGTGCCTGGGGTTGGGGTGTATCCCTCGTGTGCTTGCAGGCAACAAAATTGACAGTCAGTGCCGTAATAAGGGTTATAAGTAAAGCAAGTCTCTTCATAAAGGAACAATAAAAAGGGTTCTATTTTTTTACTAGTATACAATCCTGCAGCAGCACCACAGTTGTGAATCCATTGCAAAAGCCTTTTACCGTAACCTTCTCACCTACCTGTACCTCAGCGGCTTCCTTCAATGTACACTGCACTCCGGATAACGGATCTTCAGACTCCAGCAAAAGCACCGTCTTTTGGTCCTGGTTAGTAGTGACTTCTGATACTACTCCATTAACCTCAAGCACCTTGCTCAGGTATTTCTGGTTTGCTTCCTGCTCGTTTTCAAGAAATGCATTGGCCAGCACAGTGGCTTCGATTTTCTCTCCTTCCTGGTCATCCACCGTTTCGTGTGGCTTATTCCACAAGGCATAGCCGATGATGATTCCGGCAATTACAAGTGCTCCGACAAGTAGTGAAATAGATTTACGCTTCATGTACTGAGGCTTTCGGTGACAAAACTATTACGTGGCTTAGATTTCACTCTACACCATTTGATGAACCGGGAAAACCGGCTACTGAACCGGAACGGTAGTTCTCAGGAGGGCCTGCTGATCTCTCCTGACAGCCAGTTCTTAAAGTCTGCAGCCCGCTCGGAACTTACCACAGGTTGTTCCTTGCAGGCAGGAGTGAGTTTGATAATTACGCGTGCTTTTGAATATGCACGCATCTCTTCTATGGCTTTCAGACTAACAAGGTATTGCCTGTTGATCCTGAAAAAGTCCTGTGGGTCGAGAAGGTGTTCGAGGCTGTCCAGGTTATGATCCATAGGATAGTTCTTTCCATCGAAACACCTTGCAAAAGTGGCTTTGCTTTCACTGTAACAATAGGCGATGTCTGTCGTCAGGATGGTTTTAATATGCTCACCAAACCGGATCATAAAACGCTTCTTGTATTCCTGAGGCGCTCTTGCAGCAGTCGGAGCACCCTGTGCAAAGAAATCTTTGAATTGCCTGAGTTTTCCGAGAGCCAGTTTCAGATCTTCTTTCTTTACTGGTTTCAGAAGGTAGTCAATACTTGCAGTCTTGAAAGCTTCCAGCGCATACTGGTCAAAGGCAGTAGTGAATATTATCGGAGAACTGATGTGCACGCGTTTGAGCAGGTCGAATGCAGAGCCATCAGCAAGGTGGATGTCCATGAATATGATGTCCGGCTGTTCGTTTGCTTCCAGCCACCTGACTGTAGCTTCTATGCTGTCCAGGTGTGCCTTGATCTGAGCGTCTGGCAAAAGTTCCAGCACAAGCTTGCTCAGGCGTTTGAATGCTGGTTGCTCGTCTTCGATTATGGCAATATTTGTCATAGTAGTGGTAGTGTTACGATGTATTCTCCCTGGCTTGCTCCCATCACTGTATTCCTGTTCGTCAGCAAGCTATATCTTTTCCTGATGTTGATCAGCCCCAACCCAGCGCCTTTTTCTTTGCTGTGTTTGGGTCGTATGGGGTTACGTACAGTAATCTTTTCTTCATCAGCTTCTATGGTGATCACCAAAGGCTGCTTCAGGGAAACGACGTTATGCTTCACTGCATTTTCTACAAGTAGCTGCAATGCAAGTGGCACTATCTTCTTCCGCCGTGGCACATCCTCTGCCAGGTTGATCTGAAGCTGTAATGCCTCTCCGAATCTGCTCTTCTGAATATGCATGTAGTGGTTGATGATCCGGAGCTCCTCTTCAAGCAGTATCAGGTCCTGGTCTTTAAAAGACAGCATGTAGCGATAGAGGTCCGACAGATGCACCGTATAATCTACAGCCGCCTCTTTGTCTTCTTCGATCAGGCTCACCAATGTGTTCAGGCTGTTGAACAGGAAGTGAGGATTGACCTGGCTTTTGAGATGTTCGTACTCAAAGATCATTCTTTCCTTCTGAAGGGTAGACATCTTCTTAATTCCTTTTTCTCTCAGTTTGATGTACAGGTATCCCAGTCCGATCAAGGCGCCTGCAGCCAGCGCCAGAAACCAGGGCTGCTTCCAGAAAGGCCTGCTGATCGTAAAGCTAAAGCTGTCCTCATGTGCATGCTCAAAATTGCTGTTTAATGAAGCCTGTACCCTAAAGGTGTACGCTCCCGGTGATAGCTGAGCAAAAGGCACCACCTCATCACTGGTGTACACCCAGTTCTCGTGATAGCCCTCCAGCATGTATCGGTATTGCAGTTGGTCAGAAGGGATGAAGTTAATACCCTCAAAACGGAAGCTGATATGGTTCTCGTCGTGGTCAAACTGTTGTTTCCGCTTCCGCAGCTGATTGAAGAACAGGCTCACGCCACTGATCTTTATATACGGCCTTATGTCTATGGTTGTATCCAGATCGCTTAGTTGCAGCAGTCCATCCTCAAACGGCAGGTACACATTACCTGAAACATCCGCAGTAATGTTGTTCAGCACTTGTGAGGTGGAGTCGACATCCACACCAGCACGACTGTTCAGGTGAATGAACTGCTGACTGCGGGGGTGCCATACGTCTATTCCAGATCCGCTCACTGATATCATTTGCCCACTGCGGTTTCCTTTAAGAGATGTAATGTTCAGATCGCGGACTCCAGTGTTTGTTGTATAGGAGAGCCATTGTTTACCGTCGAATTTTAATAGTCCTTTGCCCAGGGCGCCTGCCCAGATGTTTCCTGCTGCGTCTTCTGCAACAGTATAGACTACTTC
>JAFAAT010000139.1 GCA_023426425.1 Bacteroidota bacterium
CAGTGTGACGATGCCCATCCTGTCGACCATGCGCAGCAGGGCTTTCATTTTGTTCTGGTGCTTGCTGTATTCAGAGTGGTATTTATTGAGCAGGTAGACACAGTTGGGAATACCGATGACTACAATGAGTGGGGGAATAAGGGCAGTGAGCAGGGTGATTTTATAACCCAGCAAAACGATGGTTCCCTGGCTCCAGACCACGCCGGCTGCAACCACCAGCATAGAAGCGAGCACGATCATGAAGGAGCGGAAAAACAGGGCGAGGATAACTGCGGTAAGTACGAAAGACAAGAGGATGAAGAACTTCATCTCCGACTGCACCTGTGTGGCCATCATGGTGCGGATGAGTGGGAGGCCGGAGTAGTGAAGGGTGACTTTTTGCTTTTGGGCGAAGTCCTCGCTGGCGGCAAGGATTTCTTCAACCACCCCTGTGCGGTTCTTGCTGTTCAGGACAGTCTTGTCGATGCGCAACGCAAGCAGGTAGGCGTTGGTTTGGGTATTATAAAGAAAGCCCTGGTAAAAGGGCAGGTTGAGGAAAGTATTTCTAAAGGTATCGGTGGAGGACAGTGGACCGCCGGGCATCAGGCTTTCGGCTTTGAGCTTGCCCGTGGCTGTGTCTTTGACCAGGTTGATGGCCCCGGGTATGCTTAGTACATTTTCAACCGATTCGATCTGCTCCAGCTGTTTTACCAGGGCAGTATAGTCATTGAAAAAAGAAGGTTCGAAGAAGCGGTCGGTTTGCACACCGATCACCATCATGTTGCCGTCTTCGCCGAATTGTTTCCTGAACTCCTGGTAGGCCTGGTATTTAGGATTGTCGGTAGGGATTGCGTTGGTGAACTCATAGCTCAGCTCCACCTTTGATGCGAAATAGCCCATCACTCCCGTGACAACTAAAAGCAGCACCAGCAGAGTGATACGGAACTTGAGGATAAACGCAGCAATGCGGTGCCACATGAGCTAAAGATTGGGCGCAAAAGTATGAAAACGAGGTGACTTTGGCCGATCAGTAGCCCCTGCGGGAGATAGCAGAAGGGCTAGGCTTCTGCTAAAAGGGAGAGCCCATAAGCCTCTCTGAACACTGCGAAGGCGGCTGCATCTTCGTCGGAGCGCGACTTAGGTGCTTTGCGGACAATGTCCCAGAGGATCCATTTGCCTTTGATGTTGCAGAAATAGTTGACCTGCTCGTAGATGAAGCCGTTCGTCTTCTTTTTCGGCAGGCGTCTGAATGTCATTTTCACTAACTCCACTCCATTGAGGTGATGGTTGAAATTGCCACCGAAGTGTTCATCACCTACTTTCACTGTAAACCCGAAGTTGGAATTCAATACCCTCATTATCAACTGTTTACTGTGAATTTACGCAACTAATCCGATTCGAAGATCAGGGGAAACTATAAATTTTAGATAATTGGCTATCAGAGCAGTATAAACTGATCGGCATCCTTAAGGAATGGGAAGTCGCTGCGGGTCTGGATGAGGTGATTTTTGTCGAGTACCACGGTTTGCACGGCAGCTTCGCCGGACTGTTGCCAGATGATCTCGCCCAGCGGACCGTAGACAGCAGAATCGCCGGAGTAGCTGATATTTTTACCGTCTGTGCCCACCCTGTTGACACCTACCACGAAAGCCTGGTTTTCGATGGCGCGGGCCTGCAGGAGTGTTTTCCAGGCCAGTGAGCGACGCTCCGGCCAGTTGGCCACATAGAGCAGCACATCGTAGGGCGTGTTGGGAGACTCGGCTGATGAGGTTTGGGAGGAGGTGTCGGCGGTATGCATGGTTGGTGGCTGTACATTCCGCGACCAGACCGGGAAGCGCAGGTCGTAGCAGATGAGCGGGGAGATGCGCCAACCGTTTACGCTTACGAGGAGCCGTTTGCGACCTGGAGCATAGTGTTCATCTTCGCGGGCGTAGCCGAACAAGTGGCGTTTGTCGTAGATGCCGAACTGCCCGTTGGGCTGCATCCAGATGAGGCGGTTGAAGTACTGGCCCCCTTCTTCAATAATCAGGCTACCGGTGAGGATGCAGCGGTGTTTTGCGGCCATGTCCTTCATCCAATTCACGGAGGGCCCGTCCATGGGTTCGGCGAGGCGTTCAGGTTCCATGCTGAAGCCGGTGGAGAACATTTCGGGTAGTACGACTATCTCCCTTCGTCCGTCTATGTTGTCGATCAAAGACTCGTAGTGGCGGAGGTTGGAGTCTTTGGATTCCCAGACGATGTCGGGTTGGATTAGCGTGATATGAAGTTGGTCTGTTGGCATAATTTCTCTGCGCTGAAGGTGAGTAAAACAAGAAGTATGAAACTGCTGAGTTTGATAGTGATGGCGCTCCCACTGATTTCTGTAGCACAAGATAACAGCCTTTCGGGAGACTGGCGTGAAGTGCAGCGAGTGACCCTGCAGGGCAGGAGCGTACCTTATAAAGATACGATTCGAGTAAGTTTCCTGATAGGGAATGAATACCTGTGGGGAAAAGATGGTGGATTTAAGTACCGCGGGACCTATAAGATAGAGAATGGACGGCTGGACATGGGAGCGATGAATTTTGCAATTGTGTCGAGGACTGCGGATGAGCTGGTGCTGCAGGATGATGAGACGGTTTATACGTTTGGGGCCTATGTGCCACCGCCGGTGGTGGAGCTGGCGCAGGATCCGCCGCCGGTACCGGTGAATAGCATCAGTCAGCTGGAAGGCAACTGGAAAGTTTATAAGCGTACCAGTGCGCGTACGCTGTCCGAGATTGATTATCATACGTTGGTGGAGAGTGTGCGGGTATTCGATAAAGCGGATGCCGATGGCACCTGGGGCTGGGTGGCTGCGGCTAAGGACCCTGATAATATGCATTCGTGGAAGATCACCCGGTTCGAGAACGGCAGGCTATACACTACGGGCCGGTCGGAACGGGTATTTGAAGTGCTAAAAGCGGAGGAAGAGCTGATTCTGAGGGAAG
>JAFAAT010000165.1 GCA_023426425.1 Bacteroidota bacterium
GTGTACCACCTTGCGTGGTATGCTGTCCGTTGACGACCGAATACAAATCCTCACCATAATCTCCGGTGTGTGTTATTGCCACTTCAATATCTTCCCCTTTCAGGTGAATGATCGGGTAGCGCAGCGATTCCGCATTTGTTTTTCTCTGGAGCAGATCGAGAAGACCATTTTTCGAGATAAAGTTGCGGCCATTGAAATTGATAGTCAGACCAGCATTAAGGAAACAATAATTCCAGATCTGATTTTCTACGTACTCGTGGATAAAATGGTAGTGTTTAAAAACAGAATCGTCAGGACGAAAAACTACAAAAGTGCCATTGGGCTGATCAGTGGCTGTCTCCTTATGTTCCTTCACCAGCACCCCTTTTTCAAACTCAGCAGCCTTGGAGCGCCCATCCCGGTAAGCTTCCACTCGGAAATGCGAACTAAGCGCATTCACAGCCTTAGTACCGACACCATTCAGCCCTACAGATTTCTGAAAGGCCTTGCTGTCGTATTTGGCACCGGTATTTATCTTTGAAACTACATCAACTACTTTACCCAGAGGTATACCCCGGCCGTAGTCACGAACAGACACCTGTCCGTCTGCAATCTTCAGGTCCACCCTCTTCCCGAACCCCATTGTAAATTCATCAATACAGTTATCGATCACCTCCTTGACCAGGATATAAATCCCATCATCCATGCTACTTCCGTCACCTAGTTTCCCGATGTACATACCCGGACGCAGACGGATGTGCTCCCGCCAATCCAGGGATTTGATACTGTCTTCGTTATACTGATTCAGTAAATCTGCCATACTCCAGTTCCTTTTGTGCAAAGAAATGGAAATCACCGCGGGAAGACAACGTTTTTCTCCTGGCAGGGTTAATGCTACATATTACACGCCGGTCAACTCCCCTGCCTATGGGAGATTTCACTGCCCGTAGGTCCAACCTACCGGTTGGAGGCAGGTTGGGGCATGGCCGAAGCCAGCAGTTTGACCGCGCAAAATGGCAGGAACAACCTCGCCGCCTTCAGAAACTCGCGCCGGGCGATCAATCTGGTCCTAACACCTACACGAATCAACAAATCAACAAATCAACAACCTATATTATGTCCCTGGTAGGCTCACCATCTTTATCATGATCTATTTCCTCAATGCCCGGATAATCTTCCTTGGCATTGGCCTCCTGCTCGTTTACATGCGCTCCTTGTCCATGGGGAATGTCATCACGGGTTTCCGGCAACTTGCCTCTCAAAGTGTTAGAAGCGTTGGACGCACCACCTGTTGCCCCTTCCGACGCAGCAATGTTGCCTGTTGGATCATCCTCCGCAAAACGCCCCGCCTCATTCTCATAATTTGCGCCATTATTTGCCGTTCTGCCCTGGTGGTAGGTATCTCCAGCCAGGTAATGGGATCCCTGCCCATAGTTTGACCCTCCTTGTGTAGTTGAACCAGGATGGAAAGATGCCCTGCCCTGGTTCCCTGACTCAGCCGCACGGTTAGTTTGTTGATATTTATCGTTTTCGATTTCTCTTTTCTGGTCCATTCCCGGACGATTATCTTCTCTTTTCTTACGTTCTGACATAACTGAAAATTTTTGGTTAAGGTGTGCCTAATGTATCTCGGTCAAGGCCGTCATTTCGACGCTCAGGCTTCATCAGGTCTTCGCCCTCACTTCGGTTATCCTCCGCCTGACCATCCCTGCCTGAACTGACATAATCATAAGCATCATTAGCATTGATTGTCGGATCCACTGCCTCTTTTCCTGAGGATTGTCCCGTACCTACTGAACCACCGCCTGCAGGTGCTGTATTGCCCTCATACGAAATATTGGTTCCCGTGTTGCTCCAGTCGGCCGAGCTCCTCCGCGAGCGGACATTCTCCGTAGGGCTGCCAATAATACCATCAAGGTTAGCCGCACTTCCGGATTTCTTCTTCTTCTTTTCATCCCTGCGCTGCTTTTCGAGGTCTAATCTATTGTTTTCCATAGTGATAGATTTGAGAATACCCTACAAGAGGTATAAAGGTTATGCCATTGCGGAGTTTCCAAACCTCAATATTTGTTTAGAAACCCTGAATATTGAATTTAAACCGAAGCAATATGTGCAACTTCTGATGGGAAAAACAGGACATTTAATGAAAACCCTGTAAAACCTTTATAGTGGAATTATAATGGAGTGATAAGCCACCCATAGTTAAGTCATAAAGGCCTCAATGTAGTGCCTTAATTGAGCAGGAAAAAAATCTGAAGTAGTAAGTTTAGTGGCTTTTGTCCAGCGAACTCGCCTATTTTGGAAACAGCATCCTGTAGTCCACCCTTACCTTGCCCCCGCTGATGTCTTCGAGTTTCTTCTTAATCAGCCTACGTTTCAGCATCGGCAGGTAGTCAATAAAAAGCTTACCCTCTATATGGTCATACTCGTGCAGAATTACTCTGCCGGTAATTCCTTCAAACTCCTCCTCATGCTCCTGGAACTGCTCGTCCATATATCGCAACCTTACCTTTGCCGGTCTGCTGATGTCCTCCCGGATCTTGGGAATGCTCAGACACCCTTCATTATAGGCCCACGGGCTACCGGATTCTTCAATCTTGTGAGCATTGATAAATACTTTCTTTACCGGTTTTTCATTTGGGTAAAGCCTCTTATCTTCCTTGTCAAAGTTCTCGACCACCTGGATAGTATCAATTACAAAAATCCGAACAGGTTTGTTCACCTGCGGTGCTGCAATGCCCACACCGTTAGTGTGATACATCGTCTCCCACATATCGTTGATCAGCTTATCCAGCTCTGGATAATCAGGCGTGATATCGTCGCAAACCTTTCTAAGTACAGAATGTCCGTAAGCTACTACCGGTAAAACCATGTCGAAAAAATTCTAAAGCATGCAAAGATAGGCATCAGGATTGGCTTTCGAGGTATTCCTGCAAAAGCAGCACCGCACTGACGGCATCTATCAGTTCTTTGCGTTCCCTCTCTTTCTTCCTGAGGTTCATGCCCGATATCGCCTGACTCGCCATTCGTGAAGACATCTGTTCATCCACTTTGATAATTGGAATAGCAGGAAAAACATGCTGAAACTTTGGAATGAATTTCTCCACCAGTGGCGTCGCATCCGTAGAACTGTTATCCAGGTTCAGCGGATAGCCAATCAGCACTAGCTCCACAGGCTCCCTGGCTATGTATTGTTTCAGATAACCAATAAGTTCACCTGTATCCACAGTATTCAATGCAGTGGCTATTATTTTCGCGGGATCAGTAACAGCAATTCCGGTGCGCTTCTTCCCATAGTCAAGTGCTAGAATTCTGGCCATATCTTCAAAAGTAGGGCCTTTAATCCGCTCCGTCAGGCTCCCAGCGAAAAAGTAAATGCAATCCTTGACCCATCCGGAGCAATGCCCAATATCTGTATCCTCGAATTGCCTGCACTGAGCATGGCAGCGGCCACTTCCTCAGGCGTGCTGACACCACGACCATTAACAAAAGCGATGATAGTACCCTCTGGTATTCCCAGGGTGTCAAAAAAACCTCCCGGAATAACCTCCGTCACTATCACCCCAGTCCGGAGACGGTACTCTCTTCTAAGTTCAGTAGGAAGAGCAGCAAATTCAGCGCCTAGTTTCTCATATAACTCCCGCATACTTGCCGCACCGCCTGCACTACGATCCGTGGTATTGTCTTCCTGCAGACGGGCAGTTGTGCTACGTGTGCGTCCATCACGCAGGTAGGTAATAGCTATCCGGTCTCCGGGACGGTGACGGGCAATTAGCTCTGAAAATTCGGCAGATGAAAACAACTGTACACTATCAATACTCTGAATAATATCGCCCGCCTCAAGCCCCGCCTGATCTGCCGCACTCCCTTTCTGGACACCAGTAATGAAAACACCCTGCACCGAGCCGGGGTCAATGCCCTGTTGCCTGAAATATTGATCTTCAACTGAGGGTGAAGGAAACGAAACTCCCAGCAATCCCCTTCTGACCCGCCCATACGCACGAAGATCATCCAGCACTTTTTTTGCCAGGTTCACAGGAACGGCAAAGGCATAGCCCGCATAGCTACCGGTAAGAGAGGCAATCGCCGTATTAATGCCGATAAGTTCTCCTCGTATGTTTACGAGTGCACCACCACTATTGCCGGGGTTAATGGCAGCGTCAGTCTGGATAAAGGACTCTATAGCTGTACTGTACTGCTGTCCGCGCGCATATGGCGATTCATCGGATCCTATAATCCCAATCGCACGTCCTTTCGCGCTCACAATACCTGCTGTAACAGTCGTATTAAGAGAAAATGGATAACCTACAGCAAGTACCGGCTCCCCGACCTGAACATTATCTGAATTCCCCAGCGCGAGGTAATCAAGGTTATTTGCATCAACTTTCAATAGTGCAAGGTCTGTATCCGGATCCCTGCCAACAACTTCTGCCGTATGCCGGCGCCGGTTAGGAAATACTACTTCTATAGTTGTGGCACCTTCAATCACGTGGTTATTGGTGGCAATATACCCGTCCGGACTGATCACCACTCCTGACCCTGAACCCACGGCAGTATTGCCTCTTCCGCCGAAGATGCTGCTTAAGGTGGCCTGCGATTGGTGTAGAGTTTTCACGTTCACAACAGCCGGAGTGGTAATGCGGGCTGCGTTTACAAAGCTTATGGGGTTTGGTGGTGCCACAGTCGAATTAACCTGAGGAAATCCCTCGCGATTGTTGACCTGGCCATCAGCACATGAATCAAACACAAGACTACTGCCTATGACGATCAGGATTCGTAGTGAAAAAATCTTCATGTTGATCTGCTTTGATGTTTTAATACCTTTCACCGTGATGGTCGTTGCCGACAGAACCGGAACAATAAACACGCGCCAACAGAAACTCGCGCACATCATCCCATCAATGCCCGTTCAATTCAACTATGCGTGAAATACTCATTTGTGGGTATTTCGGGCGCCAGGAAAAGTGAATACATTGCGTTAGAATAATTCGAAACATGAGAAAAGGGATACTTTCGGTTCTCCTACTAATAGCAAGCGGAGTGGCCATTTTCAGTTTGCCTTCCTGTGAAAAGGAGGATGCAACTAACTCCAACCAGGACAAGAACCTGACCTGCGGAACAAGTTTACTGGTTGGTTACCATTGCATCTCAAATGCCGGAGCCTCTGTCCTTACCACCTATGAAATACCTGAGATAATTGGATATTGGGATGAAAGTGTGAATGATTTCTGCATCAACTACAGAAGTGACGGTACCGGCACCATTACGTTTAAGCCTTCGGGGTTTTCCCAAGGTTCCACACAGGAAATTTTGTGGGGAGCTATGGTGGATAGCGAGGGCGAGTTGCAGCTATCAAATTCCGGGACTATCTATATCTGCCATGAGTCGCTGGATGGATCATTGGATCCGCAGATAGCCATCCTTAGCTTCAAGCAGTCGACCAAGCAATGGTATGGATATGATCTTGAAAAGGTTTCGTCCTGTGGCACTGTAAACCCGGGCCCGGGCACGGGCGGAAATGGGGAACTGATGTTCTGGACATCGGAAGATCTGAACTGCGGTCCGGTGACTGTCAATGTAAGTGGTCAGACTGGGGTAATCACCCAATATTATAGCTCTGGTGCGCCGCAATGTGGTGCCTCCGGTTGTGCAAACTTTGAGTTACCGGCAGGTAATTACACATTTACGGCTTCCTGTGATAACGTCACCTGGGGCCCCTCACAGGTGACTGTAACGGA
>JAFAAT010000107.1 GCA_023426425.1 Bacteroidota bacterium
TGTCCTCCAAATCCGGGATTGACGCTCAACATGCATACCAGGTCTACATCGTTGATCACATCCTCCAGTAGTTGCACAGGTGTGTGAGGGTTGATAGCTACCCCAGCTTTCATGCCCAGAGTCTTAATGGCCTGAAGGCTGCGGTGGAGGTGTGTGGAGGCTTCATAATGCACACTGAGCACATCTGCGCCTGCTTTCGCGAAGTCCTCAAAATACTTCTCCGGCTCCACGATCATCAGGTGCACATCAAATGTCTTCTTTGCTTTCTTCTTCATTGCAGCGATCACAGGAAGGCCAAAACTAATGTTAGGCACAAACCTGCCGTCCATTACATCCAGATGAAACCAGTCGGCCTCACTGTTGTTGATCATTTCAATGTCCTGCTCCAGGTGAAGAAAATTAGCCGAGAGGATGGACGGTGCTATTAATGCCATGATATCTGTATTGTCTTAAGAATTATTTTCCTGATAATCTGCGCACGCCTTCCTGCGCTTCTTTATAGGTTTCGTCAAAGATGACAGCCTGCTTATAATCTGCTAGGGCATCCTGGGTCTTGCCCATCAGCTCACTTGCCAGGCCGCGGTTATAATAGGCTTCTGCATCTGTGGGTTCAAGTTTGGTGACAATGTCAAACTGTCTCCAGGCTTTTTCCAGAGAATCCTGTTGGAGCAGAATCCACCCGGTAGCAAAAAATGAGTTTATATAGTCCGAGTTGTAGTGAATGCTTTTGCGGTATTCCTCTTTGGCCTTTTCATATTCCCCCAGTTGCTGGTAGTACATGCCACGCGCATACAAAGGAAAGACGTCCGTAGTGTCGAGGCGGAAAGCATTGTTGAAATACTGAAGCGCAATGGGATCTTTTTTGCTGCTGTGGATGGTGCCGAGCTGGATGATGGCATCCCGGTAGTCAGGGTCGACCTGTACAGCAGTCTGAAAGCTGGAAATAGCTTTCGCCGTGTCCTTTAGTTCTTTATAGATAATTCCCTTCAGGAAGTAACCTTCAGGAACCATTGCATTCTGCCTCAATACTGTATTGATTTCAGAGAACGCTTTGGGGTAGTCCTTCATAAAGATCATCATCTTCGCGATCTTGAGGCGCGCCGTCGGATCATCGGGGTTGAGCTTAACGGCTTTTTCGATCCACGCTACCGAACCATCTATGTCCTGGTGCTCAAACATCAGGTCTCCGATGGCACTAAAATACTCAGCTTTGGTAGAGTCCAGACTCACTGCTTTCTTGAAATCATTCAAGGCAAGGGTGTCATGACGCAGCTGTTGCAGCACAAGCCCTCTTTGAAACCATAACCGGGCATTCTGCGGATCTTTATTGATCCTCGATGTCATAGCCTGTACTTCCGGCAGTTGAAAAGCAGGATGGCTCTGGGTGGTGTTCTGATTATTATTGTCGCCGCAGGCGCTGAAAATCAAAAGAAAACAAAGTGCTGATAATACCCTGATACAGGCAGATTTCATGGTAGCAAAGCTACGGGAAAAGCGAAAACTCAGAAATCCTTAAATGTGAAAATGTGGAAACGCGAGCGTGTAGTGCTAACAGTTACCTGCACCGGTGAGGTTATTTTTTTCATATCTCTTAACTTCAACAAAAACGCATCTGTATGCTTCTCTGGTTATTCGCGCTAATGGTTGCCCTGTCGCTTTTTACCAGTGGAGTACTTGCAGCGGACAGCCGACTACCCCTGCAGCTCTCCGGAAGATCAGCAAAGTCGGGCAAGACCTGGAAATATCGAGGTGTGGTACTCACCGGTATTTTGATTTCTACCACACTTTCCACCTTTTCATACTTCTCGGAACTTTGGAGTGATGTACCTGTTTTTCTAATAGCATTATGGCTTATAACACAGGCTGCACTTTGTATAGTGGGTGTACGACTACTCTCAAGCTCATCCCTAAATCCTTTACCTGTGAAGACAGGTGTAATCATCTGCTATGTCAACGGAACTTTCTTTCTTACATTATTGATTGCGGGCCTGATGTTTTTACTGACAGAAGGAAATTTTGACTAAAAAATGTTTATGATCCCTCCAGTTGCAAATGACTCGTTAACCAGTTCTAAACCGCTGGTTAAACCTTGAGAGAAACTTTCAGGCAGCAAAGGGTGTTTGCATCTTTGTTCCATCAAAACACAAAAAGCAAAAACAATACTAATGGACAAAATCATTTACAGGAAGCTCCACAGAGAACGGAAGGTGCTCATTAAAATAGCCCTTTATGTTTCCGTCCTTACTTGTCTCAATATCGCAGCGATGCTGTAAAGCGCCGGGAGGAACAGTTGCAGGCGAACAGTTGTTTGATTGCTAAACTGTTCTCAACCAGCAGCACTTTCCTTGCCCGCTTCCATGTGTTTGGCAGTAGCTTCGAGAGTTTCATAAAATGCCTCGCCATATTTCCGGATCAGCGGTCCCTTTAAAAACTGATAGACAGGCACCTTCAGGGTGTTGCCAAGTTTACACGCCGGTTTACAAAGGGTTTTCCTCGGCTCATAGTTCACCAGTTCATAGCCTTCACCCTCAGTGATCCTGATTGGATATAGGTGACAGGAAATAGGTTTCTGAAAATCCACCAGCCCCTCTTTCCAGGCTTTTTCAATGGCGCACTTTACAATACCACCTTCTTCCACATAGGCATAGGTACAAATACCCCCTTCCACTGTTGGTGTCACGTATCCGTACTCATCGTCCACTGTATGGGTTCCCTGGCGTTCTATTTCTGCTACAAACTTGTCGTTCAGGAGGTGTTTTATCTTTGGGTAGATTTCTGACAGAATCCTTGTTTCCTCTTCGCTTAAAGGAGCACCACAGTCCCCGTCTACACAACAGCCACCTTTGCAACTATTCAGATCGCAGACAAAATGCTTTTCTACGACTTCATTACTCAGCAAAACCTGATCGATGGCAATCATAATACGGAATTAGACTGCAAAGTTCCTATAATTAAACGATTGTGGAAAGCTTACACTCCGAAACTGGTATCAATTGGGAGGAATTTAACCTACATATTGATGTAGTTCATCAGCAGGTTGTAACGGTCAAGCATATCTTCCTGGTGAGCCTGTTCTCCATACACCTGCTTCACGATGTAGTTATGCCGTTCAAAAGTAGCTGCCAGGCCCTGTAGGTCCGTCTTGTTGGTCTTTAGCGTGAGCTCAATTCTGCCCGTTGCCTTATTGGTAAAAAGCTGGGTGCTAATGATAATAACATCCTCACTTTCGCAGATTCTCGCTATGGTAGAAAGGCTGTATTCTCTTGGGGGCATTTCAATCACAATGATCCCTCCGGGATTGTCGAGTCCACTATTTTCAGCAATGTACTTGAGTAAATCATCCCTGGTAATTGCGCCCAGGTACGTATTCTCGTTGTCTACAACTGGTACTATGTTCAGATTCTGCTGGTGGGCTACCCTAAGTGCTTCAAATGGATGCCCTGTGGCAAAAACTGCTGGCCGGTAGGTGAGAAAGCTGGCTTTACTTAAGGGCGACTCAGGTGTCTCCCAGTCGAGGACATCATTTTCCTGCACCAGCGCCATATATTTTTCCTCAGCGACCAACGGCAACTGGGTGAGATTATTTTGTTCCATTAGTGACAGCACACGGCTACCAGTGTCTGTCGGTGACAGAATAGGAACTATGGGTGATATGAGTTGTTGTATATCCATTATCTTTTCACGAGTCGTCGAACCGCTATTATACAACAATACAAAACCTGAACCAGTTTAACAACTTGATCTGATTATAACAGAAATATGGCAGATGAGCCGGTATTTATCCCTGATGTTTGGCAAGGAACGCCGAAAGGAGCTTGTTAAATTCATCAGGCACTTCCATCATTGGTGCGTGCCCGCATTTATCAATCCAGTAAAGTTCAGAGTTAGGAATAAGTTTGTGGAACTCTTCTGCAACCAGGGGCGGGGTGATCGTATCGTTTCTGCCCCAGATAAGACATGTAGGTACAGTGATTTCCTTCAATTCTTCCCCCAGATTGTGGCGGATAGCAGATTTGGCGAGCGCAATTATTTTCAGAGCTTTCAGACGATTGTTCACTATGCCATAAACCTCATCAACCAGCTCTTTGGTAGCGATCTTAGGATCGTAAAAGGTAAGTTCTGTTTTTTTGCGCATAAACTCGTAGTCGCCGCGCTTCGGGTACGTTTCTCCCATTCCGTTCTCGAACAGCCCTGAACTTCCGGTGAGGGTAATCGTCTTTACTCTTTCCTGGTGTTTTAGGGTATAGACCAGTCCGACATGTCCGCCCAGAGAGTTGCCCATCAGGTGAACCTTATTGAATCCACGAGCATCAATAAATTTCTGCACATGTTTAGCGAGTCCAGCTACAGTGGTATCGAGTATACCGAGATCGAACAGTGGCAGCATGGGAATTACAACCATGTGCGTCTGTTTGAAATGCTCAACCAAATCCTTGAAATTGCTTAGCGCACCAAATAAGCCATGCAACAAAACCAAAGGTTCTCCTGACCCCTCTTCGACATATTTGAAATTACCTAAGTGTTTGATCTCGTAATCCATCAGGTGCTAATAATCGCTGCTAAAATACTATTGTTTCAGAGAAATTTTCATAGTCGGCACCTCAAAGTAGAAAATTGCAGCCAGTGTTGGATTCATTCATGACTCTCCCTCCAAGTTTTAACTACCCGCTTGTACTCATTTACTAACTTTGCAGCGATTAATTTTTATGCTCCAGTATTACAGTCCTTCCCTGACAGATTACCAACGTTTACCTACCAAAGAGGTAAAAGTTGGCGACCTTTTGTTGGGCAATTTCCATCCTGTTCGGGTTCAGACGATGACTACCACAGATACGATGGACACTGAGGCAACCGTAGCTCAGACAATCCGGTGTATTGAGGCTGGCGCGGAGCTGGTCAGAATAACCGCGCCCAGCAAAAAGGAAGCTGAAAATCTACTTGAGATTAAGAAACGGGTAAGGGCAGCTGGCTTCAGCACTCCACTGATCGCCGACATACATTTTACTCCCAATGCTGCTGAAATCGCAGCCCGAATCATTGAGAAGGTGAGGGTGAACCCAGGCAACTACGTAGACAAAAAGAAGTTTGACTTTATAGAATATACTGACGCAGAGTACACATCCGAGATACAACGCATCCGGGACCGGTTTACGCCACTGGTGAGGATCTGTAAGGAGTACGGCACAGCAATGAGAATCGGCACCAACCACGGCTCATTGAGCGACCGGATTATGAGTCGTTATGGTGACACGCCAATCGGAATGGTGGAAAGCGCAATGGAGTTCCTGAGGATAGCCAGAGATGAGAACTATCACCAGATCATTCTCTCAATGAAGTCGAGCAATCCCCAGGTGATGGTGCAAGCCTACCGGCTGCTGGTTCAGCAGATGGATCAGGAATTCGGAATATGCTACCCGCTACACCTCGGTGTCACTGAAGCGGGTGATGGAGAAGACGGTCGTATCAAGAGCGCGATTGGTATTGGTACTTTGCTGGAAGACGGCATCGGAGATACAATCAGAGTTTCGCTTACAGAAGATCCGGAGTTTGAGATTCCTGTGTGTAAGGATATCGTCAGCCGTTACCAGGAACGTGAGAAGCATGACCCAATACCTGCCTTTACAGAAAACGAAAAGATTAATCTCCCTTACAATCCTTTTGCATACCAGAGAAGGGCGACTACAGCGGTGGCAAAGACCGGTAGTGCCCATGTGCCCGTAGTTGTTGCTGACCTGAGTAGAGAAGCAGATATCAGTCCCTCATCCCTTCAGGCTATTGGCTATCGATATGATGAGTCGTCGGATAAATGGCATATAGGCGATGCAGCAGCGGACTATATCTATACGGCAGACCGGACTATAGACTTTGAGCTGCCGGGCACACTTCAGGTAATTTGTAATTATCCTGCCTGGTTAGGTCTGGAAGATAATCTGAAGTATCATCCACTCTTCCGGATGAATGAATACCTCTCACTTCGTGAAAATGTCGAAAGCCGGCATTTTGTCTGGGTAGACGCGAACGAAACCTGGACCACACTCCAGCGTTTCATAGACAAGGCCAAAAGCTCAGACAGCCTGGTGATTTGCCTGGAAAGTACAAGCCAGCACAGGATGTCCTCTATGCGGCGCTTCCTTGTCGAGCTCATGGAGCAGCAAGTGAAGACACCCGTGATCCTCTGTGCTGAGGCCACGGATAAATCTGTGGATGAACAGCTGATAGCTTTGGCTACAGACACAGGGGGGCTGTTGCTCGATGGGTTTGGAGATGGCATCTGGCTTTGGAGCAGCAAGGATGCGCTGCAGCAGGGAAGGGTCAGCGGAAGAACCTACCTGGAAGTTCGCAACAACCTGCAGTTTCTCAACAACACTGCTTTTTCAATTCTGCAGGCGACACGAACGAGAATCAGCAAAACAGAATACATAAGTTGCCCGAGTTGTGGCAGAACACTGTTCGATCTTCAGGAGACTACAGCGAAAATCCGCTCGGCCACAAATCACCTTAAAGGTGTCAAGATCGCCATCATGGGTTGTATAGTCAACGGCCCGGGCGAAATGGCGGATGCTGACTTTGGTTATGTAGGTAGCGGCCCAGGTAAGATCACTCTTTACAAAGGCAAAGAAGTAGTAAAGAGGAACGTGAATAGCGAGGTAGCTGTCGCGGAGCTGATCCAGCTGTTGAAAGATCACGGAGCCTGGACGGAGCCTTCTATGAGTTAGTGCTGATCGCTTTCGCTTTTGCTTCAGATTCCAGGTCTTTACTTTTCTTGTCAAGGATGACCAGTAATGCAATACTGAGGTAGAAGAAAGCGCCCACTTTATGGGTTTCCAGCAATTCAGAGAAAAAGTTATTCACGAAACCCGCGCCAAACATCATCGCCAGGGCAAGTGTAACCTTTTTATAGAATTGGTCATTGAAACGGTAGTAGATCTTTTGCGCTTGCGCAAAAACTACGATAAGCAAAATAGCATAAAGTATCATAGCCGGCCACCCTTGTTCTACCAGCATATACAAAAAGTAGTTGTGGGTAGTGGACATCTCTTCGTTACGACTCACATAAGTACGGAAAGAGGAAACTGCGTAAGGTTTGTAGTGGTAATAAAATGAGTTTGGGCCATAGCCTACAATGGGACGGTCATTACTCATGCGCACGCCTGCTATCCATCGGTACAGGCGCTCCATTGAAGACATATCCTCCCCTCTGAAAGTCGCAACAATGTGGTCTGTCCAGGTGTTGTGCATGTACGTTTGGTGATAGTTCGGGCGTAGGTCAATAAACTTGTTGTCCCTGATCAGGTAGACAAGCAGGAGTGCGATCAGGCCATAAAAAACGGGCATTACGAAGTTCACAAGTCTTAGTCGAATAGCCGCCCAGATCACATACGCAAAAATTACTGCGAGTATTGCCGCTCTTGCATACGTCAGATAGATAGCAGGGAGGAAGAAAATCAACATCAACAGAATTGGGATTCTTATCAGCCAACTCCACCCTCTGCTGAGCGAGAATGCTATTGCTAACGCCGGGAATACCATAGACAATACCGTAGAGTAGTCTACGTGATTATAATAGAGGTCTCCTATTGCTTTCTCAATCTTTCGAAAGTGAAAGCCTGTGGCGTAGTGCCTGACAAAGATTACCACCATGGTAATTACAAGCGGAATCAATACCAGGATAAATGCCCGTCTAAAGTCCTTCTTTTCCTTGAATACAAATACCGGGAGTACAAAAAATGAAACCAGGAACCAACACTTTGCCAGAAAGAACTTTATGGAAAACAATGGCTCTTTCGAAAACACCACAGCAACAATTAACCAGACGAACTGCAAAGCAACGACCAGTACAATCGGGTTTCGCAGCCACCATTCAGGAAGGATCCGGGGATTGTTTACAAACATCAGTGTAAACATCAACAGGAACGCCCACATCATTGGCTCGTCCGGGATAGATGTGGCCAGAGTGCCGTTTAAAAACCATACATCAAGAGATGGCGGAATGCTGAACAGGAAAATCCAGTATGCTAATTTCCAGTTAACCCCCAGCAAAAGGATATACAGGTATACAAAAGGAATAGCCAGGAGAAGATACTGCCCCGTCCACGCAAACAGGATCACACTCAGCAACAGAATGCCGATGCTCAATCCAAGTGCTGTCTTATTTTGAAGGTAGGTCTGCATTAATACCGGGTGGCAACTGCCTCCTTGTAGTAAGTGGTAATCAGTATATACACGCTGCTAAAGAAAAGCCCAATAAAGAAACATGCTGCCAGAATAATAGGCAGTGTCGGACCTTTAGGATCAACGGGCGGTTTAGCAGCTGTGACAATCTGAAACAGGGTCATTTCTTCGGGTCCCGTTCCTGTAGCATATTGCTGCATCAGGGAAATATACCGGGCGCGGTCTTTTACCAGGATGTCTTTTTCAGCTTCTACATTTTGAATAACCTCTACGTATCTGCCGGTATTGTTGCCATTTCCTTTTACAGTGCCAATAATAAGATTTTCACGTCCCGGGCTAAGCAGATCGTATATACCGGATTCTTCTCTAAGCACAGCCAGAGTATCCGTCAATACTGCGATCGTACTGTCCAGTTCTGAGATCTTGTTATTAATCGCCAGGTGGATGTTTATCCTTCTTGAGTTATAGAAATTCCTGTAAGCTTTTTCCAGCTCCTTAACGGTTACATCTGCTACATGTGCAGCTAGGAAGGGGTCTTCCTCCGTATAGTACACCTCTACCATTTTATAGGCAGTGCGTTTGATATCCAGATTTTCGACAAATCTCTCTTTTAATAAGTGGACGCCGAACCGATCCCTGATGTCCTTATTGTACGTCGTGTCCAGTCCCGCGTTACGAATCACCTGCATCTGAAGGGTGTCTGACTCTGCAAGTGCCATGACACGGTCGATGTCATCTTCGTCTCCGAAGTAATCAGTGTACCGCGCGTCTGCCCCTGCAAACATGTTGGAGCGGTCACCAAATAAGGGGTTATTTACAAAGAATTCTGATTTGGACTCGTATTTTTTACCACGGATGAGGTAAAAGACGACACCTAAGATCAGTGTCACAATTGTAATGATGGCTATAAAACGTACATGTTTTTGCAGGATACGTATAATATGTACCAGGTCAAAGCGTGGTGTGCTCATTATTGATGTGTGTGATTAATGCTTCAAAATTAGTTAATAGTCACCGTTATATCACTGTTTCACCGGCCTGCATCTTTTCTGTATTCTCAGCAAACTGCAGTGCCTCTATCATTTCCTGGATGTTTCCATTCATAAAATCATCCAGATTGTATATCGTCATGTTGATCCTATGGTCAGTAACCCGACCTTGAGGATAGTTATAGGTCCGGATCTTAGCCGAACGGTCGCCTGTGCTCACGAGACTCTTTCTCCTGCGGGCAATCTCTTCTTCATGCTTCCGTACCTGCTCTTCGTAAAGCTTGGTCCGCATCATCTGGGTGGCCTTTTCCCGGTTGCCGAGCTGTGTACGTTCTGTCTGGCAGGTTATTACTGTACCCGTAGGAACGTGCGTCAGGATTACTTTAGTCTCTACTTTGTTTACGTTCTGCCCGCCGGCACCACCACTACGGGCAGTCTCCATCTTCAGATCGCTCTCTTTCAATTCGAAATCTATCTCCTCAGCCTCAGGCATTACAGCCACAGTTGCAGCTGAAGTATGAACACGGCCGCTGGCTTCAGTGGCCGGAACGCGCTGCACGCGGTGTACACCACTCTCGAACTTTAAGGTGCCATATACGTCTTCACCCTGAACTTCAAGCTGGATTTCCTTGTAGCCACCAACCGTACCTTCGGTTTCAGTAAGTACCGAAACCTTCCATCCTTTTCTCTCGCAGAAGCGCAGATACATTCTCATCAGGTCACCAGCAAAAAGACTTGCCTCATCACCACCGGTACCGGCACGTATCTCCAGAATCGCATTCTTTTCATCCTGCGGATCCTTTGGAATAAGTAGTTGCTTGATGGTGTTTTCAAGTTCCTCTTTCTGCAGCTCGGATTTTTCCAGATCTTCTTTGGCCATCTCGCGGAGGTCAGCATCAGACTCTGTAGCCAATACCTCTTTCCCAAACTCAATGCCCTCAAGGCAAGCCCTGTACTTTTTATACGCCTGAACCAGCGGCTCCAGCTTGCGGTATTCTTTACTTACGGTGGAGAATCGCTTGTTATCACTTACTACCTCAGGGTTGGTCAGGGCCACTCCGAGGTCGTCGAACCGCGCTTTTATTGCTTCCAGCTTATCCAGCATAAAAACTTATTTCAGAAAATGTTTTTACAGTTTTCCGGCTGCAAAGATAGCCGGAGTTCAAAAAAGAAACCGTAAGCCCCGCAGGAGCGGGGTTACGGTTTAAGTTTATTTCGGGCGGGCTACAATGTCCGCTTTACTTCGACTTCTTCGTATCCTTCAATGATATCACCGACGCGAATATCGTTGTAGTTCTTGATCGACATACCACATTCGTAGCCGGCGCTCACTTCTTTCACGTCGTCTTTGAAGCGTTTCAACGAGGCAAGTTCTCCATTGTAGATTACAATACCGTCGCGAACCAGATTGACTCTCGTGTTCCGGCCCATCTTACCTTCAAGTACATAGCAACCGGCAATGGTACCTACGCCGCTGATCTTGTAGACCTCACGGACTTCCACATTAGCCACAGTCTTCCTTTCAACTTTAGGCTCAAGGAGACCTTCCATAGCGCTCTTGATCTCTTCAATGGCGTCATAGATGATGGAATAGGTGCGGATTTCAATATTTTCCTGCTCTGCCAGCTTCGATGCCTGTGAGGCCGGGCGAACCTGGAAGCCTATGATAATTGCATCAGACGCAGTAGCGAGGAGGACATCGGATTCAGTGATCTGACCCACACCTTTATGCACCACATTTACGGCCACCTCTTCAGTAGAAAGTTTCTGTAATGAGTCACTCAGGGCTTCTACAGAACCATCAAAGTCACCTTTAATGATAACTGCCAGCTCCTTAAAGTTGCCCAATGCCAGACGACGTCCGATCTCATCAAGCGTAATGTGCTTACGGGTACGGATGCCCTGTTCGCGAAGGATCTGAGAACGGTGAGTAGCAATTTGCTTGGCTTCATTCTCATCTTCGTAGACCTTGAACTTCTCGCCAGCCTGTGGGGCACCATTCAAACCGAGTATCTGCACCGGCATAGAAGGACCTGCTTCAGTGACTCTTTGTCCACGTTCGTTGAACATAGCCTTGATCTTACCATAATATTGTCCGCAGACAATCACATCACCCTGTTCAAGTGTTCCGTTTTGAATCAGGATGGTAGCCTGATAACCACGGCCCTTATCCAGGGAGGCTTCAATTACAGAACCAGTGCCCAGACGTTCAGGATTGGCTTTTAACTCAAGCAGTTCTGCTTCAAGTGCTACTTTTTCAAGCAGCAGGTCAATATTCAGGTTCTTCTTGGCTGAGATTTCCTGGCTCTGGAACTTACCACCCCAATCTTCGACAAGGATGTTCATTCCGGCCAGTTGTTCTTTTATCTTTTCGGGGTTTGCTCCCTCTTTATCAATTTTGTTAATCGCAAAGATCATCGGCAGGTTAGCTGCCTGCGCATGCGAGATGGCTTCCTTCGTCTGAGGCATGATAGCATCATCCGCAGCGATAACGATAATGGCTATATCCGCCACCTTGGCGCCACGCGCACGCATTGCGGTAAACGCTTCGTGACCTGGTGTATCAAGGAAGGTAATCTTCTTGCCGTCTGGTGTGGTCACCTGGTAAGCACCAATGTGCTGTGTGATTCCACCTGCCTCGCCGGCTACCACATTGGCACTACGGATAAGGTCAAGCAAAGAGGTCTTACCGTGATCTACGTGACCCATGATAGTGACTATCGGCGCGCGTGGAACCAGTTCTTCGTCTGCATCCACTTCATCCACCTCATCATCAGTTTCCTGTTCGAGGTTGATAAATTCAACGTCATAACCAAATTCGTTTGCGACCAGTTCAATTACTTCCGCATCCAGACGCTGATTGATCGATACCATGATGCCCAGGCTCATACATTTGCTGATTACATCAGCAAAGCTCACATCAAGCAGGCTGGCCAGCTCACTTACTGAGATGAACTCAGTCACCTGAATGAGGTTACCCTGTGTGGATTCTTCAGCTGCACGACGTTCTGCCTGTTCATCACGTTTATTACGGCGGTACTTGGATTTTCCTCCTCTGCCGCGTGTATTTCCGGCAAGTTTCGCCTGTGTCTGGCGAATCTTATCCTGAATTGCTTTAGCGTCAATTTCCTGCTGTTGCTGGGTTTGAGGGGCACCTCTGCGGTCTCCGCGGTTGAAGCGTCCACCCTGGCTTTGCTGTCCCTGACCGGCACCACCTGCGCGACGATCGCCAGGACGATTCTGTCCGAAACCTGGACGTTGGCCGGTTCCTGTGCCCTGCTGGCCTGCCCCGCGGTTCTGACCTTGTTGATCAGGACGGAAGGTTTCAGGTTTCTTTTGTACCGGAATACGTTTGCGACTCCTTTTTTCCCTGCTGTCAGCCTTGGAACCCTGGCTTGCTGCCGGAAGATCAATTCTACCAATAATCTTAGG
>JAFAAT010000264.1 GCA_023426425.1 Bacteroidota bacterium
GAGCACCGTAGCATTCGAACCTATAGAAACATGACTCCCGATTACGGTCTTCTTCCATTTTGAAGCATCACCACCAGCCGGCCCCCCTTCAGAAAAAAGATCATTCACAAACATCACCCCATGACCAATAAAACAGTCATCCCCTATCGTCACCAGCTCACAGATAAAACTATGCGACTGCACCTTCACCCGCTTGCCTACTGATACATTCTTCTGGATCTCCACAAACGGACCAATGAACGAATCATCACCTATACTGCACCCATACAGGTTCACAGGCTCCACCACTTTCACCCCTTTGCCAAACTGCACGTCAAGAATCTTCGCCGTATAGATCGTGGGCTGGTTCATACGCTACAGATATTTAGCAGATCGGTAAATCTTGTCAATAATCTCCACAGTTTTCAAACCCTCAAAAGAATTAGTAGATATCGCAGCGTTTGTAGTGAGCACTGCTATCAGGTTCTCATACACCTTGTCATGGTTGCTCATAGAGCCTTCATACTTGCCATAGTTGTTTGCCTTGTTCCCCTGCGGCAGTTTCTCAATCCTGTAGTCTTTAATATTCTGATACTCCAGCTCATTCAGATACTGCCCGCCAATCTTCACGGTTCCATGCTCAGCAAATATCGTAAGCGAGCCTTCCATATTTTTCTCGTGGCTATTCACCGTATAGTTGATAGTGCCTACAGCACCATTGTAAAACTCGAGGATCACCACACCCGTGTCTTCAAACTCTATCATCCCCTGGTGCGCATAATTATGCAGAAAAGCCTGCACCTGTTTCACATCACCCACAATCCAATACAGCAGGTCTATAAAATGCGAAAACTGCGTAAACAATGTTCCACCATCAAGCGTCTTCGTTCCCTTCCAGCTATCCTTGTAATAGTCCTCCCCCCGGTTCCAGAAGCAGCTAAGCTGCACCGAATAGATCTTTCCAAGTTTTCCCTCGTCTAGCGCCTGCTTCACTGCAGCCACTGGTGGATTAAACCTGTTTTGCTTTATCGCAAATAGACGACGGTTGGCTTTCTCCGCAGTCTTTATCATCTCTCCACAGTCATGCACAGTAATCGCCATCGGCTTTTCACACAGCACATGATATCCCGCTCTCAACGCCTGTATGGCATGTATTGCATGCAACCCATTAGGCGTGCAGATAGAAAATACATCCGCCTCTGGTTTCGAAGCAATCAGTTCATCCACTGAGTTATAGGCAGCTACGCCATACAGCGCAGCCAGTGCATCTGCTTTCTCTTTCACCACATCACACACAGCAACCAGCTTGCCATACCTGTGGATATGCTCAGCATGGCGCTGTGCAATCCGGCCACAACCAACAATGACAAACCTTACTTCCTTCATCAAAATATCCCTGCTTGTTTAATAAAACATGTAGTCCCTTCTCGCAATGTTCAATCTGAATCCGCCATACACATAGTTAGTGACATGCTTAGGCAAGAGGTTGTTTTCATAGGTAAATACTCTACGCCCACCTCCAATATCTATAAAGAGATTCTCCCGTAGTTCATAAGAAGCATTCAGCTCGCCATACAGGCAGTTCGTACGCACACCATTTATCAGGCTCACGCCATAATCCATAGAACGGGTCCGGTAGTCCTTGAAGATATCGGAACCATAGTTTTCGCCTGCAGTATCAGCACCCTGCGTATAGTAAACGCCTCTGAGGCTGAGGTAAAGGTTCTTTATCGGCTGGTACCGGACCACACCCATAAACTCACAGAAGTTCGCACCCAGTGTATGCGCCAGAGGCTGTTTATAATGAGAATAGTTCGCAATGCTGTCGTAGTGAGAATAGGTATATGGCCTCACAAGATTTAGCTCACCCTGTATATCCAGGTTCCTGATCCCCGCCACATCAAAATACTTTCCACCAAGCTGCAACCCAAACTTATTCGCCCAATATCCTTTCCCACCAAAAAGCTCCTTGGCAGTAAACTCATCGAGCATAAACTGCCCATAAAACTGAAGTCTCCTGGCTGCAATAGCTTTGAAAGTAATACCCAGATTCACATTGTCAGGACTTCCCAATCCCCGCTCCATCGCCCTGTAGAAGATCACAGGTATCAGGTAGCGAAACTCATATCTATCCGGCCTGCTAAACATCACACTTTCATACACACCAATGTTCAACCATTTTGTTACGTTCACATTCAGCGTATGAATTGTAGCATATTTCTGCGGTATCCTGCTGTCGCCGCTGCCACGTTTACGTATCTGTGGTGTAAGCTCCAGAAAGAGGTTTTGATAGTTTAGCTTCCAGATCTTAGTATTAAGTCTTAGAAATGTGGCCCCGGCAGAGAAATCACTGATAATCAGACTGCGCATGCCGTCACCGGTAAAATGTTTGTCATACCCAAACGTCACGTTCACATGATCCTTTATCGCAGCAAAATCAATGTACCCCCTCGCCTGCATGTAGTCATAAAACTTACCCTTATTCGTATAAAAGTCCACTCCAGGCACAGCTCCGTGCCGTCCAATCCACTGGCTCACAAAATTGGGCATCTGCTCCTGGTTTTCGGTAATAGATGTATAGAAACCAACCTTGTTCAGTATTCGTCCCCTGAGTTCCGCCCCCCGCGCACTGGTGAAGCGTGTGCCGTGATTATTGCTGTTCCTGTCCACCAGGTACTGAGCAGAAATCACAGGATTGACAACAAGAAAGAACTTGTCTGTGTTCACATGAAACAGGTCCGGCTGCTTCTTATAAAACCTCTTCAAAACTGGTTTTTTCGAATCTATGGCTCCATCACCATCCGCTGCCCATTCCCCGCTCACAGAGATCATCCGGTCGATATTGTAGCGGTCAATGGAGCTCAACCCAATACCTCTTGAGCTGTCCCTGATCTCCTCCAGGAATTCCACAGCACCCTTCCGGGGAATCGGCTTCACCGAAGTAAAGAAGTGGTTTGTCAGATGCCCCGATTTCGTCTCCAGCCTGTCAAGAAGCTGATAGTCTTCAATCCCTGGCTGCAAGTAGGTGGTCTGTGCCCTCGCAGCAATAACTATAAAGAACGACAAAGGGATGAATAACAATACGCTATTACGCAACAGTTGTAACATGTTATGCAAAGATTGCGAGTTTGAATTGATTTCCAAATATCTCTTCTATATGACCTCCGTTGGCTAACTTCTCCAACCTCCATCTCGTCTCCACTCCTTGATAAGCAGGCAGGGGAGACTCCTATATCCCTATGACCTTCTCGTCCCTACGGTCCTTAACGTCCCTGAGGTGCCTTTCGTCCCTCCCGTCCCACTAGTCTCTCTCGTCCCTTCATAATTCGCGACTGAAACTCGCTTAATGTAAGTTCTGGCGATCAACCCATGGTTGCTCCTTAAATAGCGATAATGCCTTTCCCACTCGCGAAGTTCACTCGCGTCTAACATTCACAGGATAGTCGTAGCAATTCTTAGTTCGGCAGCACAGTAGTTCTGAAGCATAATCGAGCGACCGCCGCCATCACGGCGTCTTTGATGGCGGCCGTCCTTTTTGGTTCTTTTTGGACGAGCAAAAAGAACATAAAACTTCGAAGCATTAAGCGGCGGCGCCCTTTTTTACTCGAACCCAACGGGGGCGGGCCTGTCCGAACCCAACGGGGGCGGGTGCGCCTCCCGACTTTTCGGGATTGGACGCTATAGTCCCGGACATCCGGGAAGGCAAGAGTCACAAAACAGTACTCGCCCCAGTCACTCACACACCTCCCCCACTCATTCACCTTTAACAATTAACAACTACCTTTTAAAAACCATACAGGATCAAAAGAGTACCTTTGGAACTTTATTAAAAGCAGTTTACATGAAGCGTTTAGCCATACTTGGCTCAACTGGATCTATTGGAACACAGGCCCTCGAGGTAGTGGAAGCACACCCTAGCCTGTTCGAAGCGGAAGTACTCAGTGCCCACGGAAACACAGATCTGCTGATTCAGCAGGCAAAGAAGTTCAATCCCAACGCCGTAGTCATCACGGATGAATCAAAATACGAAATTGTAAAGGAGGCCCTGTCTTCACTACCCATCAAAGTTTTCAAGGGCTCGGACGCACTAAAAGACGTCGTGCAGTGGGATACTGTAGATATGGTCTTGGGTGCTATCGTAGGATTCGCCGGTCTGCACTCCATCATTGCAGCAATAGATGCAGGCAAGCAGATTGCACTTGCCAACAAGGAAACCCTCGTGGTTGCAGGCGATATCGTAATGGCGAAAGCACGGGAGAAAGGTGTCACCATCGTGCCCGTCGACAGTGAGCATTCTGCTATTTACCAGTGCCTGGTAGGGGAGAACTGGAATACTATTGAAAAAATAGTGCTTACAGCCTCCGGCGGACCATTCCTTGGAAGGAAAACCAACTACCTGGTAAATGTCAAGGCTTCCCACGCCCTGCAGCATCCAAACTGGACCATGGGCGCAAAGATCACCATCGACAGTGCCACATTAATGAACAAAGGCCTGGAAATGATCGAGGCCAAATGGATGTTCGGCCTGGCCAATGAACAGATCGAAGTGGTCATCCACCCTCAGTCCATACTTCACTCCTTTGTACAGTTTAACGACGGCTCCATGAAAGCGCAGCTTGGCCTGCCCGACATGAAGCTCCCCATTCAATACGCCCTGGCCTATCCCCAGAGGATCAGCAATGATTTCAAAAGATTTAGCTTCAGGGACTATCCCAAGCTGACTTTCGACCAGCCCGACTACAAAACCTTCCGCAACCTGGCTTTAGCCAAAGAAGCAATGGAAAAAGGCGGCAACGCCCCCTGCGTAATGAATGCAGCCAATGAAATTGTGGTGCAGGCCTTTCTTCAGAACAAGGTCGGTTTCCTCGAAATGAGCGAAATGATCGAAAAAACCATGGAGAAGATCAGCTTTATCGAAAAAGCTACTCTTGAAGACTATGAACAATCTGATAAGGAAGCACGTATCTTAGCTGCCGAATTCGTAAAAAAAGGCCTGCTTTCGGTCTATTAAAAGTATTTTAGATACTCATGCAATTAAATACAGTCCTTTTATTGTCCGGCGGCTGGGTTCAGGCCCTTCAGCTGCTGGCAGCTCTTTCCCTGCTTATACTGCTCCATGAATTCGGCCATTTCTTTTTCGCCCGCCTTTTCAAAACAAGGGTGGAAAAGTTCTATCTGTTCTTCGACTTCCTGTTCCCGTTCCCCGGTATCCTGAACTTCTCCCTCTTCAAAAAGAAGAAAGGTGATACAGAATACGGACTGGGATGGTTTCCCTTGGGTGGCTACGTGAAGATCTCCGGAATGGTCGACGAAAGCATGGACAAGGACCAGATGAATCAGCCTCCCCAACCCTGGGAATACCGCTCAAAGCCAGCCTGGCAGCGGTTGTTCATCATGTTGGGTGGTATCATAATGAACGTTTTGGTGGCAATCCTCATCTACATCGCCATCTTCGGCATCTGGGGCGAAAACTACCTCCCAGCTCAGAATGTCAAATATGGTATAGCAGCAGATTCTCTGGCTGAGAGTATTGGCTTCAAAGATGGAGATCGTATTGTTAGTGTAGGCGGCAAGAAAGTTGACAGGTTCGAACACATCATGAAGAACTTTATCCTGGAACAGGCTAACACTTTCCAGGTGGAGCGCGACGGTCAGCTGGTAACAATCAACGTTCCTGAAGGAACAATTCGTCAGATTATCCAGCACAGAAAGCAAAGGACTAGTTTCATAGACATCAGAACTCCATTTCTGGTCGGTGCAGTAGAAAAAGGCAGCGCGGCAGAAAAACTGGGCTTGAAAGAAGGCGACAGTATAATTGCCCTAAACAACCAGCCCGCCGCCTTCTTTGATCAGTTTGAAGAGGTCAAGAAAGCGCATAAAGGACAAAACGTTTCCCTTACCGTTCTACGTGATAACCAGCCAACCACCCTTCAGGGCACGCTTCCAGAAACAGGTTTGTTCGGTTTCCGCCCCAATATAGATGCAGAACGTTATTTTCAACTGGAAACAATCAAATACGGCATTGGCGGCGCCATAGCAAAAGGATTCTCCCACACCTGGACAACCTTCGTATTCTACTGGGATCAGTTCCGGTTCTTGTTTACTTCGAAAGAAGTGAAGGCTTCTGAAAGCCTGGGCGGGATCGTATCATTTGGTCAGATGTTTCCACCAGTGTTCAGTTGGGAAACTTTCCTGAACCTGACTGCGTTTGTGTCCATCATTCTTGCCTTCATGAACCTCCTGCCCATACCAGGCCTGGACGGTGGCTATGTGATTTTCCTGCTTTACGAATTAATATCAGGAAGAAAGGTAAGTGACAAGGTGATGGAGAAAGCTACCACCGTAGGGCTGGTCCTGCTGCTTGCTCTTATGCTCTATGCAAATGGACTTGACATTTTCCGACTGTTCAGAAACTAGACAGCCGGTTTTAACCGTGTAAAAGGCCGCTTCAAAGCTGTCTTCTTAATTTCTGTTGGCTCAGGTACGAAAAAACCGTTGCTTTAGCCAGTGCCGGTACATTGGATCCAAGAAAGTCAGGCGACCGTTAAGATCGTCAATAATGTCATTTGCAATTAGTGCTGCTTTTAATTTTACCACATTTGCAGACGTACCCAATCCATATTTTCTAAGTGTCGTTTGAGAAGACAATTGTGTCTCGCCGTCAATCAAAGCCCTTAGCAGATTAAGATGCCTGGTGCTGAGGCTGTCTGTAGCTGATGCAAAAAGCAGGCTTAACTGATCAAGCAGTCCTTCGAATGCAGTAACAACAATTTTCTCACTGCAAGCCTTTGTCGTCCTAAACCAGGTTTGTTGTGATAATTGTTGGACATAGTAAGGGTGTTCCTCGGCAAGTGAACTGATGAGTGCCGCCGCCTCTGGATGGATTCTTTTTCCCGTGTCTTCAAAACGTTTGATGATAAACCGAATCCACTCTTCTGCGGGTATTTTCTCGAGGAATATTATGTCACCGAACTTATAGAATGGCTTTGAAGAATTGGTGAAGATATCTGTCAGCATGTGTCGCTTGCTGCCATAAAGACAATAGGCCACTCGTTTATGATGTTGCCAGTGCGCGCGCAGCTTTCGTTGGAATGCCTCAGGATTCGAAAATGACGCTATGTTCTGGAACTCGTCAATGCATATTATTATCCTAAGCTTTTTGTCTGACGCAATACTTTCCGCCAGGTCCAGGATTGCATCCGGATTCTTCTGCACTTCCTGCCATGATACACCAAAAGAAAACTCAGCTTGCTCATCAGCCGAAAACGCAACCTTTGGAACTAATCTGGACAAGAATTTCTTTGCTGTACTCACGAATTCCTCCCATCCAGAGCTGGTGGCTTTCAACACCTCATTGACCAGCGTAGTATAGAATTCTCTCTCATCTCGAATGCTGAAAATGTCGAGTCGTACTACTCTGAAATTTTTTTCCTTCTTTAAAATCCTTCTGGTAGCTGCCTCTACAAGTGTTGTCTTTCCCCATCTCCGTGGTGAAATGATGATCGTATTGCCTAAAGCTTTGAAGTGATTTTCAAGCAGTTGCAAATCCGCATGCCTGTCAGTGAAGTCACTGTCACCAGGAATCTTACCATACGAAAATGGGATATTGTTCACGGGTGCTTTTTTTGATGCAGTACAGAAGCTAAAAATTCACCCGCAAATTAACCAATAAACATCAACTTACCAATTAGTAACTTACCAATTAGTAACTTACCAAACGGTAACTTACCAAACAGTAACTTTTAAGGTGTCCCCTCTATCATTTCTCCTACCACAGTTGGAGTTCTGACACTTGACTGTTCTAACCCACAGAAACAAGGCAGCACCAGGATGAATCAGCCCACCCCCTTTCAGAATCCCTACCCCCGGTCCCCCGTTAGTCTTAATTGTTTTATTTACATTTACCGCTGGAAATTTAGACTCTTATATAATGGCTCATCAACTGCTTCAAGGCAAGAAAGGAATCATATTTGGCGCACTGGACGAAAGATCCATTGCCTGGAAAACTGCTCAAACCGTCGTGGCAGAAGGCGCACAGATTGTGCTGACGAATGCCCCCATCGCCCTACGTATGGGTAAGATCAACGAGCTCGCTAAAGAATGTAACAACGCACCTGTGATTCCTGCAGACGCAACTTCCATTGCTGACCTGGAAGCCTTGTTCGAAAAGTCGATGGACGCACTGGGTGGAAAGGTGGATTTTGTGCTGCATTCCATAGGTATGTCCCCCAATGTGCGAAAGGGAATAGAGTATACCAATACAAACTATGACAACTTCCTGAAGACACTGGATATCTCCGCGCTTTCATTACATAAAGTGCTCCAGACAGCCATGAAAATGGACGCGATCAACGAATGGGGCTCCGTAGTGGCACTTACCTATATCGCTGCCCAGCGCACCTTCCCCGGCTACAACGACATGGCTGAGGCCAAGGCGCTGATGGAAAGCATCGCCAGGAGCTTTGGGTATCACTATGGCTTCGCAAAGAAGGTCCGGGTTAATACCATCTCTCAGTCACCAACCGTGACTACTGCAGGTTCAGGCGTTGCCGGATTTGATGCCTTCTACCACTATGCAGATAAGATGTCACCCCTGGGCAACGCTCCCGCAGAAGATTGTGCACGTTTCTGTGCATTGATGTTCAGCGACTTTACAAGGATGGTGACTATGCAGAATCTTTTCCATGACGGCGGCTTCTCCTTCACCGGTGTAAGCCAGGGTCTGATTGAAGAACTGCAAAAGAACTTCACCGAAGCTGAGGCAAACAGCTAAATTTTTCTGGCAGTACACAATAATTGTTTCGAATGTCACGTTTGAGGTGTATGAAAAGGATTAAATACGCCAGTGTTTTTCTGGCAACTATATGGTCTTTCTCTGCCCAGGCGCAGGTAGTTGGTGGTCGCTTTGCCATGGAGTTTCTGCGCCTGGCAAATGCCCCCCATGTTTCAGCCCTGGGGGGAATTAATGTCTCCAACCCGGAGCAGGACATTTCATTTGCACTGCAGAATCCTGCATTGATGCGGCCCTCCCTGCATAACCAGCTGGGACTGAATTATAATAGCTTCTACTCAGGCATAAAGATTACCAACCTTAACTATGGATATCATGCACCTAAGATTGGTACTTCTTTCGCTTTCGGCATACAGTATCTCAACTACGGGAGCTTCGAACAGACAGACGTGCTTGGCAACCAGTACGGCACGTTCAAGGCAAACGACTATGCCATTTCGCTTGGCGCCTCCAGACAGTATCGCGATCGCTGGCGCTATGGTGCTACCCTCAAGTGGGCTCACTCTTCTTTGCATGATCTGAAAGCGTCCGCACTGCTCATGGATGTGGGCGTTGCCTATGTCGACACAGCCAACCTCATAACAGTAGGTGCAGTGGCCAAAAACATGGGTTTTATGGTAGATAAGTACAATCCGGCCAACTCCTCCGAACCTTTGCCATTCGACCTCCAGCTTGGTATTTCCAAACGCTTCAAACACCTGCCGCTGCGCCTGATGGCCACTGTACATCACTTGTACGAATGGGATGTGCGCTATAACAATCCCGCTGATGCCGAAGGCTCCAGCCTCTTCGGCGGTGGCGACACCACTACAGACAACAAAAGCTACTTCGCCGATAAGCTATTCCGGCACTTCATTTTCGCCGCCGAGTTCACCATTGGTAAGCGCATCGCTGTTATTGGTAGCTACAACCACCTCAGGCGTGGAGAAATGGCTATCAAAGACAGACCGGCACTCGCAGGCTTCGCCTTCGGCGCAAGTCTCTATCTGAATAAATTCCAGGTCCACTACGCACGCTCATTCTACCACGTCGCTGGTGCCTATAATGAGATCGGAATCAACTTTCAGATGAATAAACTATTCAACCTTGGTGACACCGGTGAAAATATCAACTGGAATGCGGAATATGGTGGGTGGTAGGTGATCGCCAACCTTCTTCGCTGATCGTACCGGGATTCCCTGCAAAACCTTAACCTGAATTCGACAACTTCCTTGTGTAGTTCTTTTGAAAGGAGTGACTCTACAAGCTAAATATCCATGTGCTCCTGCGCACAATCAATCCATACCTTTTCTGTCTTACTTATCGCTCACTTCCTCACTCTCTTTAGGCAGATCATGACGCTTTGGAAAGTTGAAGAGCAGCGAAGAAACTACCGGCAAAATGAAGATGGAAATACTCAACAGTGAAGTAATCAAATCTCCCCATACCGTTGGGTGTTCACCAGAGGGAATTGGCTGGCCATTCGCCTCATAGCAATTGTTGGGCCCTTCCATAAACAAAGAAAACGGAGAACATGGATTGAAGTGGGTATATAACGACAGCGTAAGCTTAGTGCCCAGTATGGCAATCACCAGATAGGCACAGGTGCTAAGAAATGGATATTTCTCCATCAGCCGCACAAATCCCTGCGCCACAAACCTCATTGCGAGAATACCAATAAATACCCCTACCCATATCAGGATAATGTTATCAGTATAGGCATTCGCTGCAATCACATTGTCAATTGAGAATGCCAGGTCCATCAGCTCCACCAGGATCACAGTCGCCCAGAACGGCCCGAATGCTCCTAGTGTCTTCCGGTACAGCCAGCTTTTCTGCTTTTCCTGTATCTCTTCATCTATGGTGTGAACAGGCTCCTTCACCTTATGCTTGAAAAAGTAATTGAAGGCCAGTATAAGTAAATATATACCGCCCAAAGGCTTAAACCACCAGATCTGTATCAGAACCGCTGCAAACAGCAGGCAAATGCCTCTGAACACATAAGCTCCGATAATGCCATATTTCAGCGCCTTACGCCTCTGGTCTTTTGGAAGATCCAGAAACATCGTCGCCAGTACTGCTGCATTATCAACAGAAAGAAGAGATTCAATCAGTATCAGATTCAACACCACTGTGGTGGACACCATCGGCTGGGCGGTAATCTGATCTACAAGGGCTCCAAAATTTTCGAACATGGCGAAGGCTGGCGTATGATGCGCAAATATACCGGAATTGAACTACCAAAAACTCAGGATCACAAACCTAAAAACCAGATGAAAAAGTCTCTTCAACAATTACCCACTAGGGATAATTACGGCTAATCGATCGGACTCTAAACCTGAACGACTCAACTACTCACCACCTCAACAACCTACCGGATCAAATGGTAATTCAACGGTGTCTTGCCCATTTGACTTATTGTCAAAAGATAAGTACCGGGTGCCAGCAAGGCGGAAGGGATCACCAAAGAATCGGTGGTAGCCAGGCCTTCCCATACCTTTCTGCCGTTCATGTCGTTAAGCACAAGTTTTGAGCCTGGCAGCAGTCCTTCCAGCTTCCAGCCCTGGGCAGATGGGTTGGGAAAGATTCTCAACTCATGCTCCCGCAAACTGCCAACGGAAAGGCTCGGGTCCTTACTGATGGTCAGAACCCGGTTCACTAAATGATCATTAGGATCTATGAACACGCTATCTACCTGCTGCGACCAGTCAAACGAATATAACTGCGTCGCCTGGTCGTTATACACTCTAATAATGGTGTCTCCCTGCGCCGACTTTAGCCTCAGCTCCACCGGCAGTTTGAATACCGGCACAGACAATGGGCGGCTCGAGGTATGGGATAATTCTACTTTTACCTGGTTGCCATTCTGAATCCACCGGGCACTATATCTGGGATACCCCTCCTTGTAAATCCACTGATGAAAAAATGTGTCTAAGTCTAATCCGCTCACTTGCTCCGCCACACTCTTCAGATCTTCTGTCGTAGCAGTGCTGTAGGCATATTGCTGATTGAAGTTTCTGAGGGTCTGAAAATACAAGCTGTCATTATCAATTATATACCTGAGCATATGCGCCACCGATGCTCCTTTTTCATACGTAAGCCTGTAGTTATAAATCGACACGTCTGTGGTCGTGTCAGCTACATACACCGAGCCGCCTACACCGGTCATCACACTGTTGAAGACTGCTGTTCTTTCAGCCTTCGCGGCAGCAGCACCACGAAAATATTCCATAAAGAGTTGCTCAGCATAGGTTGCCCATCCCTCGTTAATCCAGACGTCTTTCCAGGTAGCACAGGTCACATTGTCCCCCCACCACATATGCGCAAGCTCATGGGTGATAAGTGTCGGATCCAGGTTGCCCAGTGTCACCATAGTCTGGTTCTCCATCCCGCCACCCAATGGTGCAAGACAGGTGCCGAACTTCTCATTCTTAAATGGATAAGGTCCAAAGATTTCAGAGAAGTAGTTTATGTAATCTGCTATGGAGTCAAGTTCATCTTTGTAGTCCTGCAGAATCAGAGGATGATCATAGATATAGTTCTGTACCAGCATGCTATCATTCGGACCGAAGTGCATGTAGTAGTTATACTCAACATACGGTGCCACAGCAAAGGAAATAAGGTAAAAATCAATCGGGTACCGGGATGCCCACTCAAACCGATGTTTGCCGGCGTTCATAGGTGTCACCTGCTTCAACAAACCATTGCTTGCTACTTTGAGGGTGTCATCTACTGTGATCCACACATCCACCGAGTCAATTTTATCTCTAAGGGACTGTTTGCACGGAAACCAGTCACGCGAATGATAAGCCGGGCTCACGGTATGGGTCACCTTGTCATTGGTGCCAATAGCTGTTCCATTCAAAATTCCTATGGTGAAGAAGCTCGTACCTCCTACAGGTGCACCGTGATAGAAGATCTCCACAGTAAAATCTGTGTTTGCCGGCAGTGGAGTCGGCAAGGCAATCTTGTGTACCACACTACTTACAGAGGTCACGGGCATCAATTGTCCATCGACCTTTGCCGAGTCTATTGTTAGCTGATTTATTAGTTCGAAGTAGTATTCCGACATTGAAGGAACAACCACCGTCGCTTTAGTGGTAGCACTTCCGGAAATTGCTGTAGACTGATTGGTGGCGTTCAGGTCCAGTTTGATGTAATGCACATCGTAGTAGTCCTCCTCAGGTGTAGCCACTGTGACTTTTGCTTTCACACCCGTGTTGCTTTGACTGCAATAGTTATGTGCATAGCTAGCAATTGTGCCGGCAACTATGGCAAGGAGAACAACCAGTGAACGTACCATGTAGTCTATTGTTTTATTAGCTTGAATGTAGCGGTTTTCTTATCCGAATTTACTCTTAAAAAATAAACTCCCGAAGCAAACCTGCTGGCATCTATCCGGGCAGCTCCTGAAAATACACCGGCCCATACAGTTTTACCGGACATTTCAATAACCTGCAGTTCAGCCCCCTCCGGTAGCTGCACGATCTGCCAGTGCGTGTTTGCAGGGTTCGGGAACACTATGATTTCCTGGGTGGCGACGCTAGGCTCCATTGAGAGGTTTACATCTTTCGAGACCCCCAACGTAAAGTTCAGTATCCAGTTGTTCGGGTCAATCTCAAGCTGGGTCATCGGCTTATTCCACGTAAAGCTGAATGTCTGTACCGATTGACTATGATACACTTTCACAATTGTATCTCCCGCTGCTGTATGGAATTTCAGTTCCAAGGGGGTGTAAAAGAAAGGTATAGACGGCGGTGCGGTTGTGTTTTGCGTCAGTTCTACATACACCTGGCTACCGACCTGATTCCACTGCGCTAGATAGAGTGGAAACCCCTCACCATAATACCATTGGTTGAAGAATGTATCCAGGTTTCTGCCGCTCACCTGCTCGGCCAATAGTTTAAAGTCTGATACAAGCGCAGTTCCTCCACCAAATTGTTGTTGGTAGTCGCGCAATACCTGGAAGAACAAACTGTCATTGTCAATGATGAATCGCAGCGTGTGGAGAATCGCAGCCCCTTTCTTATAGCTAAGGCGGCTGTCAAATATCCTGCTCACGCTCGTGGTATCATCTACATAGACGCTGCCGTCGGGTTGCTGCATCACCTCATCATGCATTCCGGCCATATAATCGAAACCATCACTGGCGCCTCTGAAATGGTGCACATACAGATACTCACCGTAGGAGGCAAAGCCCTCATTCAGCCATACATCACTCCAGCTACCACAGGTCACGTTATCACCAAACCACTGGTGGGCTAGTTCGTGTGCAGAAAGTGTGGTAGTGAAATACCCTTGCGAGGTCATTGTTTGATGCTCCATGCCTCCGCTCAGCGGCACCATGCAGTGTCCATATTTCTCCTGCCAGAACGGGTATCGTCCAAACAGTTCAGAGAAGTAGATAAGCATCCCTGCAACTGAGTCAATCTCGTCTTTCCAGAATGGCAGTGTCTGGGGGTTATTATAGACAAAGTTCTGATAGAGGACTGAGTCATTCGAACCAGGAAATCCTACCTTGAACGAATAATCGGTATAAGGTGCTACAGCCGCCGAGATCAGGTAGTAATCTATAGGATATTTTGTCTTCCATTCAAATCGTATTTTATTCCCCGCTACAGGCGTGGTCTGTAGTAAAAGACCATTACTGCCCGCTTTTAAATGACTCGGTACAGTAAGCCAGATGTCTGCCGAATCTATTTTGTCTGTGAGAGATTGCTTCGTCGGCCACCATTCCTTCGCTGCATAGGGCTGACTCAGGGTGAAAGTTACGTCCGCACCCCACGACGGTGATGCATCAGTTCTGATACCTCCGGCAAAAAAGCCCGGGCCCGATGGTAATTGGCCTCTATAATACACCTGTGCCGAGAAAACTGTATTCATTGGTAGAGCTGCCGGCAAGGCTACCGTTCTGACATCACCGCTGCTACTCACACCCAGCAGTTGTCCGTTCACTTTCACAGAGTCTATCAAATAAACGGGGTCAAGTTCAAAAACATAATCACTCATCATCGAAACCACCACCTCCGCAGTCGTAGTCACATCACCGCTCAAATAGGTGGAGGTATTGTCTAGTGCCAGGTTCAGCTTCACATGCTTCATATCGTAGTGGTCCTCTGCGGGATCAGCTACACTTACTTTTGCCTTCGTTAAACTTTGCTTTTTCGATTCACTGCAAACTGCTGTTGCTGACGGCGACTGTGCTTTGGTTACTGTGGCCAGGCTACCGAGGATAAACGCCAGACTAATAAGCTTTTTCATTCCTTGAATTTCGTTATGAGGTTGTAAATCTACGTTTTACCATTGCTCTGATTATCATCTCATTGTTATTCCCGTAATTTTGCCATCTTAAAACCCTTCCGGGGGTGAGAAACCACACAAAATTGTACCAGATGAAGCCTTTAATCTCCTTGTTGTTGATGATCATAGTAATGGGTTGTGCCAACGCTCAATCCGTAGGGGTTGATGAGTTTGCACGCGGACTCGGAAATGATGAAGTTCAGCTTCTGGATGTAAGGACTCCGGAGGAGTTTGCCGAAGGATACATTTCCGGGGCAATGCTTGCAGATATCAACGATGAACCTGAGTTCAACAGGCGGGTGGCGGCCTTGGACAAGGAAAAGCCAATCTACGTGTATTGCCTTGGCGGTGGCCGAAGTGCTGACGCCGCAGCGCTCCTCTCAGAAAGGGGCTTTCAGAATGTGGTGGATCTCAAAGGAGGTATTACCGCCTGGAGTAAGGCAGGGAAGCCGGTAGTGGGTCTTTCGTACACTCCAGCTATTAGCCCGGAAGCATATCATGAACTCACGCGTTCCTCGGACTTCGTGCTTGTGGCATTCAGCGCCAAATGGTGCCCTCCCTGCCGTAAAATGGCCCCGGTGCTTGCCGCAATTAACGATGAGTATTTCCAGCAAAATAGTCCCAACTACATCAGGTTGGAAACCATTGATGCAAGCACCCAGCCTGCGCTAATGGAGCAAACAGAAGTAGCCCAGATGCCCACCTACATCCTGTACAGGGATGGGCAGGAGGTCTGGCGCGCCACCGGTGTCCTCTCCGAAGAAGAGTTCCGGCAGAATCTCGAACAGCATAGAGCAAACTAATCCTAATGGCAAAAGGTTTTTCAGGCAAAGTATATTTTGAAAAGGAGCAGATCGCCGTGGTAGCAGTTCCGGAAATGCGCCAGGATGGACTCTACTATGAGATTAACATCAAAGGCTTTCCGCGGTTTTACATGAGCTGGACAGAGCTCGGCCGATTTGATGTGGTGGATGGTGAAGGTCTCAACCTCCCCTACAACCTGGTTCTTGCAGTCAGCGACCTGTTGGAAAAGGAAAAAAAGAAAAACTAGCTACTTTTTCCGTTTCCCATCAAATTTTGACAAACTCGGCAGAGATTACTGTAAGATTAAGGCGCTATGAAGGCGTTATGAAGGCGCTATG
>JAFAAT010000267.1 GCA_023426425.1 Bacteroidota bacterium
CATAGCGCCTTCATAACGCCTTCATAGCGCCTTAATCCTACCTTTATCTAGTTTGAAGACCAGACTTGGGTGCCAACAGAGGAACGGGTGACAAAAACTGTCTAACAAAGATCGGCAGAGGGTGCGATTGCAAAGATAGGGTCAGCAGCACCGGAAAGATGTTACACGCGTTACACCAGAGGCCTCAAAGGCAGTCTGGAAGCGGGAAAGGGAAGCTAAAAAAGGTAGAAATGAGCACCAAAAAGTGCCTGAAACACCCGAATTACGAAAAAGTAGATTCAACTGGAGGAAAATGAGCCATCAGTTACCGCTATTAAGCACTATTACACTACTTTCACACCGCTTTTACTCCATTTTCACACCTGAGTTAGCCCAAAATTGGCTGCGTCTGCGCCAAATAAACGTCAGGATCAATGAATTACCAGCTTTTGCACCTGACGCTGGTCTTTGAAAACCAATGCGGCGACGTAAACTCCAGGTGAAAGCCCTGACAAATTGAGTTGCTGTCCGTCTGAGATTGCACCAGCTTCCAATACAAGCTGTCCGTAGGTGGAATAGATCTTTACAGTGACTGGTATGCCAGGGGGTGCCCCGATGAGTGTGACGGAGCCGGATGCGGGGTTTGGATAAAGTGAAACTTCAGGAGACAAGTCGAAGTCGTCGATGGAAAGTGGAGGCATTGAATAGATACCCAGTTTACAGCCGGGGAGCTTGAAATAAGAATGATAAGCCGTAGTGGTATAGCTTGAGGAGCAGGCCTGGTGTATAGAACTACTGCTTGCGAATTGCCCAAATCCCAAACCATAGCTGTAGGATTCGTCTCCGGAGAAGCCCCATAGCCCTCCGTGTCTGCAGGTTGGAGCTCCGACGATGTGTGGGTAGGGAACCGCAATTTGTCTCACAAATATCCCTCCGCTTGTGCAGAAAGTATCAATAAACCAGTTCTTGTTGTAGACTTGCCAATCGTCGAAATTGTTATGACCGGACCACTCTGGAAATGCCACCTCTGAAATTCGGGAAGTACAGGTGGATTGAACAACTAGCTGATGTACTGAAAACTGGTCAGATGCGGGTGGCCCTGAGCTGATGTTTCTGCTCCACATCATAACTGTTGCCGAATTTGGAGGATTCATTGTGACTGAGATCACTGAGTCGTAGCGTTTTGACCAGTTTATCAATGACATACTTCCGAAAGAAGGTCCTGCAGAATGAGAGGATTCTGTAATCCAGGCATTGCCAGGAGCATATTTCCAGGCGAGATCGATTTCATCCAGGCATCGGTTATTGAAAGATTTTGGGAGCCGAAGGTGCGCAAAGGAATCGAGATGCGCACCGAGTACGTGAACAGGAGGTTGTAGAGAATTTGGAAAACGATAAAAGTCGAGAGTCTTTAGCCAGCCGTGGTTTTTGCTCCATTGGAGTTCCATTCCATTGTACCAGTCGCCGGCGGGATTTCCATTGATGTAGGCCTGGATGGTAGCTGTCCTGGTACTGTCTAAGATGCCATCGACGAGTTCAGTGTTTACCTGGGTTATGGAAGCCAGGTATTGTTTTCCCGTTTCGCCAGAGGCGATCGTCCAGGTGTGGCCAATGGGTGCCTGGGTTGGAATATATATGGTGTCGAGGTAGCTATTGAAATAGTATTCATCGCCATTGGGTTTTCGGAGGCAGCGATATCCAAGCCAGGAAGGTCCGGAAGTATCTATACAGGCGCCTACCATTGTGTCTCGTATAGAGCGGAAGAAGTGGTAGGTGGAATCGGCGCCTGTCACTGTGGTGGAGTCTATCCAGATTACCCGGAGCCTTTTACCATCGGGTAGTGTGCCGGCTGTGAAGTAGGTGGTATCGGTGAGGGGGACTGTTTTCCAGTTTTGGGCAATGACAGTGACTGGAATGGATAGTATCAACAGCAATAGGATTAACCACCGGCTCATGCAGTATGTTTTCTCAAATGTACCGTTTCAAGGTGGAAAGTTTTGTCATAAAAAGACGGAGAGCTGCGTTGAACAGGTAAGGGACGAGACATGTGCAGCCAGGGTGTGTGGCAAAATATTTATACTCAAATACGCAGTAGCTGAGTTTAAAGAATGTGCAGCGATCTCCATTAACAATTCAATAGTTAACCGACCTACAGGGAAAACGCTGTTTTTCACGTAGGTTTGCAAACCTTTTTAATAATATATTATGCAAGTAGCCATCATCGGAACAGGTTATGTAGGTCTGGTAACAGGAACCTGCTTTGCTGAGACGGGAAACAATGTCATGTGTATTGACATCAACGAGGAGAAGATTGCCCAGTTAAGAGCGGGCAGGACACCGATCTATGAACCGGGACTTGACGTCCTGCTGGAGCGTAACATTCGTGATAAGCGCCTCCAATTCACTACCTCGCTGAAAGAAGGTATTCAGGGTGCCAAGATTATCTTCCTGGCCCTCCCTACCCCTCCGGGTAAAGACGGAGCTGCTGATCTTCAGTATGTACTTCAGGTAGCTGCTGATCTGAGCACGATGATCACAGAGTACACTGTAATCGTCAATAAGAGCACTGTGCCTGTGGGTACTGCAGAAAAAGTGGCTGACGTGCTGGCGCTGAACCTGGATCGTGACCTGTTTGATGTGGTCTCCAATCCTGAGTTCCTGCGTGAAGGTGTGGCAGTAGATGACTTCCTGAAGCCTGACCGTGTGGTAATCGGCACTACATCTGAAAGGGCGAAAGCTTTGATGAATGAGCTTTACCAGCCTTTCCTGCGTCAGGGCAATCCGATCTATTTCATGGATGAGCGTTCCTCTGAAATGACCAAATATGCTGCAAACGCTTACCTGGCTATGCGTATCTCCTTTATGAACGAGATGGCGCTGCTTTGTGAAAAAGCAGGTGCCAATGTAGACTGGGTGCGTGTGGGTATGGGTAGTGACAGCCGTATAGGCAAGCGCTTCCTGTTCCCTGGTGTCGGCTATGGCGGAAGCTGTTTCCCTAAGGATGTGCAGGCACTGGCGCGTACTGCAAGAGAACATGAATTTGACTTCCGCCTGGTGGAGACTACCATGCAGGTGAATGACAGGCAAAAAACGGTGCTGGGTCGCAAGATCAAGGAATACTTTGGTAATGATTTGACAGGTAAGACCTTCGCTATCTGGGGGCTGGCCTTTAAGCCTGAGACGGATGATATCCGTGAAGCGCCTGCCTGTGAACTGATAAAAGAACTGAAGGCTGCGGGTGCGAATGTACGTGCATTCGATCCTGAGGCCATGGAAAATGTGCGCCGAATTTTTGGAGATGATGTGTACTTTGCAAACGACCAGTATGACACTGTGACTGATGCGGATGCTCTGGTAGTTGTGACTGAGTGGAGCGAATTCCGCAATCCAGACTGGAAAAGGATTGAAGAATCTCTGCGTCATCCTGCTATCTTTGACGGAAGGAATGTTTACGGACTTGATAAGATGGAGACGCTGCCATTCTATTATGAGTCGATCGGAAGAAAGATTGTGCATGAGAAGGTGAGGTTTACGCTGGAGATTGAGTCAGAGAGGCTGGTGAAGGATAGGGGGATGGAGAAGTAGTTATAGTAGTCAGTTGTCAGTAGTCAGTTGACAGTTGGGAGTTGGCAGTAGACAGTTGTGAGTTGGCAGTTGTGAGTTGTGAGGAGGCAGTGGGCAGTTTGGTTGTGGGT
>JAFAAT010000332.1 GCA_023426425.1 Bacteroidota bacterium
CTCCCAATGCTCCCAATTCAAATGCCCGCACCGCTTACGCTACCAAACCAATAATGAGTATTCCAGCCGGCAATTATACCACTACTCAAAATGTCACCCTTTCCAGTCCTGACCCAAACGTCACTATCCACTACACCCTGGACGGCTCTGTGCCAACCACTGCTTCCCCGGCCTACGCCGCACCCATTCCCGTTGCGGCAACCACTGTCATCAGAGCAAAAGCATTTAGCACCAATCCCATGATCCTGCCCAGCTTCACAGAAACAAACACTTACTTCATCAACGAGAATACCACAGTAAACATTATTTCTGTCAGTGGCGCTTATAATACCTCGCTGAGTAATGTGGGTGCTACCAACAATTTCATTACATCCTTCGAGTTATTTGATAAGAACAAACAGCTGGTTGCAGAGATGGAAGGCGTGATGAGAAGGCACGGCAACGATAGCTGGAATTTTCCCCAGAAGGGAATTCGCTTTCATGCACGTGACCAGTTAGGCTATGACCATGCCATCAGGCACAAGGTTTTCAATAGCTCCAGCAGGGAAGAGTTCAATGTGCTTATCCTCAAAGCAGCTGGCTCTGACAATTTCGACGGTGGGCCTGCACCTGCCGCCCACGTACGGGACGCTTTCTGCCAAACCCTCGCCATCAAATACGACCTCGAAATGGATGCGCGTAGCTATGAACCCACCATTCTTTTCGTAAACGGACAATACTGGGGACTATATGAAATGCGCGAGCGTGTAGACGAAGATTATGCTGAGTACTACTACGGCCAGTCGAAAAACAAAGTAGATATCCTGCGCTACTGGGGTGGACTGAATGTGGAAGCAGGTAGTGACACTGGTTGGGTAAACCTGTACAACTACATTATGAGCAACAGCATGGCGGTACAGTCAAACTATGAGCATGTCACTAACTTCCTGGATGTCGAAAGCTTTATCCAATATTTCATCATTAACACCTGGCTTGTCAACACGGACTGGCTCAACTGGAACACCATGTGGTGGAGAGGAAGAAAAGGTTCCGGTGTAAAATGGCGCTATGCGCTCTGGGACCAGGATAACATACTTGCGCTCGGACAGAACTATACAGGCATGGGCACAGTTACCTACCAGAATGATCCTTGTCAGCCATTCAACCTGTTCCAGAATAATTCCACCATCAAACATACGGATATGCTCGCCCGCCTGATGAACAATCCGGAATTCGACCAGCTATATAGAGACATCTTCATAGAAATGCTGAATGGACCGCTCAATTGTGACAACATGGTGCCCCATTTCGACTCAATCGTCAATCTCATACAGCCAGAGATGCTAAGGCAATGTACACGATGGGGTGCCAGCTTCACCACCTGGCAGGCCAATGTCCAGTTCCTGCGTAATGAGATGCTGAACAGATGTTCGGTAATAGCTCAGAAACTCGACACCTGCATGAATCTCTATCCCCAGAAAATATCATTCAATGTCTCCCCTCCCGGTGGTGGCACCATCAAGCTCGGTACACAAACGCTCAGCCCCTACGTCTGGAGCAAGATTATCGCTGCGGATACCACGCTTAACCTCACTGCTGTCCCTGCAGGTCAATACTGGCTCTTTGATCATTGGGAACATTATGAATCAGCAAACATTTTTACCCCAGACACGCTTACTGATGCAGTAAGTTTCGAGTTCAATAAGAAAGACTCCATCGTGGCGTTCTTCAGGTATTTCAACCCTGACTCAATCTTCGTCACTTTCGACGTAGATCCGGTGGGACAGGGCACAATCTCATTGGACAATAACGTTATTACTTCCTATCCTTACACCGTTAAGCTTGACAGGAGATTCCCGTATTCACTTCAGGTGATTCCTGCTACCTATTGGGATTTTATAAACTGGACAAAACTTAAAGGGGGCACTACGTTCAGCCCTTCCGATATCGACAGAACAGTCAACTTCACGTTCAATGAGTCTGATACTATTATCGCACATTTTGAAACAGACTCTATAGATGTGACTTTTAAAGTGAATCCTGATGGTGCCGGAGCAATCAAGCTCGATCATACCATCCTGTCCAACTATCCGCTCACCATGAAGCTAAACAGGCGATTTACCTATTCGCTTACGGCTTTGTCTGCAGTAAATGAAGGTTTCATTAACTGGCAAAACACCAGTGCAGGCGGCTTTATTTCGCCCGCTTTCGATCAACCCGGAGTGAGCTATAGCTTCAACAGCCCTGACACCGTCATCGCAAATTTCAACAAACTACCGCCTGTGCCTCCTCCTCCCGCATTGCAGGAAACTTTCAATTTTCCTAGTGCATTCTCTCCCAACGGGGATGGTCTAAATGATAAGCTAGCAATTCGTGGTCCGCATATTAAAGCCATCGATCTAAGGATATTCAACCGGTGGGGTAATGAAGTCTTCGCTACTACAAACCTGAACGATGGCTGGGATGGAACCTACCAGGGCTCTCCTGCCGAAATGGGCACTTATTTTTATGTACTGCACATCTGGTTTGATAATGGCCACTATCAAAGCAACAAGTCTTTCAAAGGCGACCTGATGCTCCTGCGATAGTGGCGTCTGCAAAATAGAAAGCTTCTGTCTTGTTACACGGGCAGAAGCTTTTTTGTGCTCGCTCCGCAAAGCATTGATCATTAGTTGTTTGCCGGTTCTCTCACCGGTCCGCTAAAAAAAAATACTTGTCACTGCTTGCGTAATTAATCATATTGTGTATTTTAGCAGTTGATAGGGTTTATAGGGGCTGGCCTGTTCTCAGGTCGGCTTTTTTATTGCTCCGGTTTTTTCCTGCACACGTCCGCGCTCCGCGTCTCCACTTTTCCAAAACAGATGTACCTACAGCCATTTGCTTTTTCCACCCGTCGCATCAACTGCGATCACGGTCTGATTATGGCAATTGTCATGATTCCATGACAAACTTAATCCCAAGTTAATGCTGTGTATCACACATTTAGATATTGCACATCATTAATATAGGGTTAATTATGCAATTAACGAAGTGGTTCTCAATTCCTTTTGTTTTGGCGCCAGAAATATATAGAAGGAGCCTTGGGTCGTAGTACTGACGCACCTAATTTTAAAGAGACGGGTATTCAGTTTCCCGTGCACTGCTTTATAAACCGCTAAATCAATAAACCTACTTAGTTACCCGGCGAGAATGGAAGAATCGCAACTAAAGGGGTCGCCGAAAACCTATTCAGAGTAGGCAAAAAACAACAACTAGCATGAGATTAAAAACTCTACACAAAATGAGGGCGGCTCTAATGCTCTTGGGGCTCTGCCTTACAGGTAGTATTCTGCATGCGCAGACCTACACCTTTACAAATGCCGGGGCAACCGGCACTGACGGTCCCACCCAGAGTATGGTGAATAGTGAATATTCAACCACTAACCTCGCGGGAAGTGTGACGGTAAATGGGGGGATTCAATCCTGGTCAGTGCCCGTTAGTGGCCTGTACAAGATCGAGGCTTACGGAGCCAAAGGGTACGGACCTTTTGCTGGAAGAGGCGCTTATATTAGCGGCGAATTCAACCTCAATGCTTCGGATGTTCTTCAGATTCTGGTCGGCCAGGAAGGCGGCTGCTGCGTGGGGAGCGGAACCGAACAGTATGGTGGTGGCGGCGGAACATTTGTCGTAGATGCTTCTAACAATCCCCTGATCGTTGCAGGTGGCGGCGGTGGTGTGAATGGTGCTACTTCTATCCCATCTCATTCAGACGCCAACATTACTACTGACGGTAACGCCGGCGTTGGAACAACCTCCGGCAGTACAGGAGGCACAAATGGCGGCGGTGGCGGCGGAGTTGCCAGCGCAGGTGGCGGTGGTGGATTTATCGGTGACGGAGGAACGGTTGCAGGCAATCCTGGCGGCTACTCTTTCCTGAACGGTGGTGCAGGTGGCACAGCTGTCGGCACCAGCGGTGGCTGGGGTGGATTTGGTGGCGGTGGAGGCGCTAATTCCTGGAATAACCGTCGTGGTGGCGGTGGCGGCGGCTTTAGCGGCCGCGGCGGTGCAGGTTCCGGAACTTCTGGAGTACAAGCTGGCGGCGGCGGCGGATCTTTTAACGCCGGTTCTAACCACGTAAATACTCCTGCACTTGGCCTAGGTCATGGCTCTGTTGTAATCACTTTACTGTCTCCTGCTGTTATGGTTCCAAACAATACCGGTGCGACGGGATTCCCAAGCTTATCCGGCAGTATCTGTCCAGGCTCGCAGACGGTGAGTGTCATGGTTAGGAATTTCGGCAGCAACCAGGTCACCTCTGTGAAAATCGGATGGGAGGTAGATGGCGTGGTACAATCGGATGTAGTGTATCCGGTAGCAATTGATCCTTATCCAGGTCCGGTCTTTGAGCAAATTGTAAACGTAGGTACATATACATTCACGCCTGGGACTCATACAATAAGAGCCTGGACTTCTTTGCCTAACAATCAGACTGATACGGTGACGACGAACGATACAGCGACCTTCACAGTACCCGTTAGTCTTATAGGTGCCTATACCATCAATTCAGCTCAGCCATCAACAGGAACGAACTTTCAAACATTTACTGACCTGGCGAACGCCTTGAGTAATTACGGCATCTGTGGTTCGGTAGTCGTAGATGTAGTTGCAGGCAGCGGTCCTTACAATGAAAAAGTGACCATTACTGAAGTTGCTGGTGCAAGCAGTACTAATACGATCACAATTAATGGCAACGGTGAGGAGTTAATCTTTAACAACGTCAATTCAAATGACAGGGGAATACTCACACTCGATGGAGCAGATCACATTACAATTGACAGCCTGGCGATCACTTCAACCGGCAGTTACGGTTATGGAATTGTACTGACCAACAATGCAGATTCAAATGTAATCAGCAACAACATAATCAATGTTGATACAGTTAACAACGGTACCGAACATGCTGGTATCGCCATAACCGGATCAACAGCTTCGGCCACAACAGCAGGCAGCAACAGTGATGACAATCTGATAACAGGTAACATCATCAACGGTGGCTACTATGGAGTTACTGCATACACGACTCTTAGGAACGTTATCTCAAATAATGAAATTAGGAACTTTTATGTATATGGAGTCTATTCGAATTCCAATACCGAACTATTGATTGAGTCCAACGAGATCCATAGAGAAAACAGGACCTCTGTTAGCTCCTTCTATGCGGTTTATCAAACAGGCACTCCAGTAGATAACCGCATCTCGAAAAACATCATCCACGATGCGTTCACTGGTAATCCTCTAAGCACTTCAGTCCTTTATGCGATTTACATTCCAAGCTCAGATGCAGCTGCAGGAAATGAAACAATCGTAGAAAACAACGTCTTATACAACCTGAATGGTGGCGGGACAATCTACGCACTGTACAACAGTTCTTCTAACGGTGTCTGGTACTATCACAACACCATTTCTATTGATGATGTAAACTATACAGGTAGCTCGGTTGCACGTGGCCTCTACCAGACTACTAGTGCGTCGAACATTGAATTCAAGAACAACATCGTTTATATCATTCGTGGAGGTACAGGTGAAAACCATGGCGTTTACTTCAATACAGCCTCCTCTACTTGGGCTTCCGACAACAACAACTTCTACATTTCAGGCACTGGTACGAATTACATCGGTCGGGCCTCGGCTACAAACCATGCGACCCTTGCTGCATGGCAATCAGCCACCGGACAAGACACAGCATCGTTTACGCAATCTCCTATGTTTGCTAGTCTTAGTACCGGTGACCTGACGCCGACTAACTCTGTTATTGACGATCAGGGAACGCCAGTAGGTGTAACCACGGACGTACTGAACAATCCACGAAGCACAACAACACCCGATATTGGCGCCTATGAGTTCTCTGTGCCACCATGCTCAGGATTCCCTGTAGCCGGTACTGCAACAGGCCCCGCAGGTATATGTGTAGGAGACGATGTACTCCTCTCTCTTTCAGGGTTCACTGTAGGTCAGGGTATTAACTTCCAATGGGAGTACTTCGATCAGGGTGCATTCACCTGGCTGCCGATTGCCGGTGCTACAACCCCAAATTATACACATTCCGGCCAGACTATGAGCACAGACTACCGTGCAATCGTAACTTGTATCAATGGTGGCTTTACAGATATTTCGAATACCGTCACTGTACCTATGAATTCGTTCATTGACTGTTATTGTACCTCGAACGCAACAAGTGCATCCAACGAGGAAATCTGGAATGTATCAGTAGGACTCTTAAACAACGTGTCTGACTGCTCAACTGGAACACAGATGTATACCGATTATACCTCTTTGACTCCCGCTAACCTACCTCAGAATTCGTCGACACCCATATCGCTGACCCTGGGTACCTGTGGCTCGTCGTCTACTTCTACAGCTATTGTTTACATAGACTATAACCAGAACGGAGACTTCTCAGATCCGGGTGAAGAGGTGTTTGTTACAACACCTACATCCTCTGCTGGCGCTCCCGGAATTATTGAAACCGGAAACATTGTAGTGCCTGCAACTGCATTGTTAGGTACTACAGGTATGCGAGTGGTATATGAAAGAACGTCCTCTGCTGCAAATGTGAGCCCTTGCGGAACATACACATACGGCGAAACAGAAGATTATCACGTGACCATTGTACCTCCGCCTAGCTGTCTGATACCTGGCGCTCCTGTTGCTTCCAACATAACAGCTACGGGTGCAGATCTTACATGGACGGCTAGTGCCTCATCCCCTGCACTCGGATATGAATGGGTTCTTTTCCCTGTTGGATCGGGTCCATACGGCACACCTCTCTCTGCTGGTACCGTTCCTTCTGGTACTACAGCTACGGTGACAGGACTTAGCCCCGTATCTGATTATTCATTCTTCGTTCGCGCACTTTGTTCTGCGTCCGATTCAAGCACATGGGTTAGCACCAACTTTACTACGCCATGTGCTGCGATGCCTGCTCCGTACTTCCATGACGTGGAATCGCAGAATGCCAACACAACCTCTACTATGGTTGATTGCTGGTCTTCAAACCCTTCATCAACATCCAGCGTCTATGCATGGCATGTTACCGGAACGGGTACAACCTCTTCTACTAACACAGGTCCTTCTTCTGCTAACAGCGGCTCGAAATACTTCTTCACAGAAGCTTCGAGTGGATCAACCGGTTCCGTAGCAGAGCTCATTACACCGGAAATTGATGTGACTGCATTGAATACCCCGCAGCTCGAGTTCTACTATCATATGTGGGGTCCTGATTTTGACAGACTCATTATTAGTGTAACGGACAATGGTACCACTTGGACGCCCGTAGACTCGCTTGTTGGACAACAACAGGCTGCTGAATCAGATCCATGGCTTAAGCGCTCAGTAACACTCGCTGGCTATACAGGAACTATTCAGGTTAAGTTCACAGGTATCCGTGGAGCTGGCTTTGGTGGTGATATCTCAATTGATGATATCGCAATCGTTGAAGCGCCAACCTGTATACAACCAGGCGTGCCTTCTGTGTTGATCAGCACGGCTACTGCTGCTACTATAGAATGGCTACAAAGCATCACAACTCCGGCCAACGGTTATGAGTGGCGCGTTTTCCTGCAAGGTACAGGACCTAATGGCACACCTACTGTTTCTGGTTCAGAAGCTGCAGGCGACACGGTTGCCAATGTCACAGGGCTTTCTGCGAATACCAATTACACGTTCTACGTCAGGGCAATTTGCAGCGCGACGGATTCCAGTAGCTGGACGTCTGTCAACTTCACGACACCTTGCGCCACAGCATCAGCTCCATTTGAAGAGTCATTTGACGCAAGTTCGACTCCTTCTTGCTGGTCTAACACTGGTAGTGAAACCTGGGAATTTAGCACAAATGCCGGGTATGACGCCGGAAACGCAGGAGACCATACCGGCAACAGTGGAAACTATGCCTGGGTTGATGGTTCAACGCCGAACAGTACAGGTACTACCTTGACAACACCAATGATCGATATCTCTACGCTGACCACTCCTTGGCTGCGTTACTATCTGTTTAGTAATAACACCAACTCTGCAGCCAACAACCAGTTCCTGGTTCAGGTACTGGACAATGGAAACTGGTCTACAATCGATTCAGTGCAGGGAAATCTGGGTTCGGCTTGGGTTGAACGTACAGCATTACTGACGGGTCTGACTTCAAATATTATTCAGATTCGTTTTGTGGTGAACGAGACAACCGCTACTTCACCGTTCCATAACGACATCCTGATTGATGACGTCAATGTGGAACAGGCGCCTTCCTGTCTGCCACCATATAATCTGACTGCTACGAACATCACTTCTAACAGTGCAGATGTGACCTGGGATCCGGCTATTGGCGCAACTTCAGGATATGAGTACGCTGTAGACACAGACCCTTCACTGGCTCCGAATGCATCTACTACAATTCTGACGTCTTCAACTGTAACTCCTCCAACAGTTACAGGTCTTAGTCCGGCTACTACCTACTATTTGCACGTGCGCACCAATTGCGGTACGACGAATGGTTATTCAGCCTGGACAGTGTACAGCTTCTCTACACCACCGCCAAACGATCTGTGTGTGAATGCCATCAATATCACAAATGGAGTCAGCACACCAGGTACTACGGTAGGTGCAACTGAAAGCTTGCCTTCCGGTAGCTGTGCAACTACAACAACCTATGCGAACGATGTATGGTACTGGTTTAACACAGGCAGCGGAACCGTTACCGTCACAGCAACCAACACAGTCGGAGACGTAGTTCTCGAAGTATTCAGCGGAACCTGTGGTGCACTTACATCAGTAGATTGCCAGGACATTCCTGCAATCGGTACAGAGACAGCGGTAATCAATGCAACCGCGGGCACTTACTATGTTCGTGTCTATGGCTTCTTAAGCGCTGAAGGTCCATTTACCGTCCAGGTAACAGGCACACCATTGTCAATTGATCTGCAGACTATCACTGCAGCAAACTTCGGTAGCCGAAACAGGATTGACTGGACCACGGCATCTGAAGACGTAGGTGACTACTTCGCTGTCGAGAGAAGTGCAGACGGCAGAAACTACTCAGAAATTGGAACCGTAGCAGCAAAAGGCATGGCCTCCGCTTACAGCTTCTGGGATGAGCGTCCTGTAACTGGTGAAAACCACTATCGTCTTAAAATGATGGATGCTGCAGGAAACTTCAGCTATTCAAAAGTAGTGATCGCCACAATGCAGCGTTCCGGCGCATTCCTCGTAGAAGCTTATCCTAATCCTGTTAAGGATGTGGTCACAGTAACTGTCTACGGTGGTGCAGAAAACGGCCGTGTAGTCATCACTGACGTAGCTGGTAAAGTGATTCGTTCGGAAGCAGTAGTTTCCGGCACAGTGAAGCTCAACATGAGTGACCTGTCGCAGGGAATGTACTTCATCAAATACTCTGATGACCTTCACAGCGAAACCATCAAGATCAACAAGCAATAGTAAGTCACTGTTGCAATAGTCAAAGGCTGCCTCCTTCGAGGCAGCCTTTTTCGGTGTGTCAGGCATGTATATCAGCTATAGGGTGCAAGTCCCGAACACGCTTTACAGTAGGGAGTGTTAGCCAAGAGCAAGGGTGTCCACTGTGAGGTGGAATCTGAAAGAAGCTGGCGGCAAAAGTTCGAGCCTACGAACAGAAACTATATAAGAGGCGGGATGGCGTGGGTGATGTTGCCGAAGAAACAAAAGCCCGATACTGTACGGAACGCCATAACGTAAATATAGAGGCTACATGAACTGAAAGCGGATGTACTTACCCTGAGAGATCTGGCAGTATGCTGGCGGAGTTACGCGCGAGTGACGAAGCGGCAACACCTGTAGCGATACAGCGATGGTACTGTCCAGAAGTCAGCAGAGGCCATAGTAGTGCTGTGCAAGCAACATGAAGGGCCGAATGTTAGAATAAGGGACCGGAACTACAAGGTTTTATGATCTGAGCGAAGAAAGCCGAAACACTTAAGAGAACTACTTGTCTGAGGATAAGCGGAACTGAAAGTAGAAGACAAGAGGAGCCTAGCGAAGAGATGAAACAATAGAGAAAGCCCCTGCCGAGTAAGCGAAAGGTATATGCTGAAAACAATAATGAGCAGACGCAATATTGAGAAAGCCCTTGTACCGGTAATAGGGAACAAAGGGAGTGCTGGCGTTGATGGTATGCAGACCGATGAACTTCGTGACTACTTAAACGCCAACTATCAAGAGCTGCTGCGAGAAGTTGTAGAAGGCAGATACCAGCCTGCTGCGGTTCGCAAGGTAGAGATACCGAAACCACAGGGTGGCAAGAGGATGCTGGGGATACCCACCGTGCTTGACAGACTGATCCAACAGGCGATAAGCCAGTGGCTTAGCCAGTTCTATGAGCCGGAATTTTCAAAGTTCAGCTACGGGTTCAGACCAAATCGGAATGCACATCAGGCAGTAAAACAAGCTCAGGCCTTCCTGAATGAAGGCAAAGAATGGGTTATTGAACTTGATCTGGAGAAGTTTTTCGACAAAGTCAATCACGACAAGCTAATGGGGCTATTGAGAAGGAGGGTTAAAGACGAGGGTACATTACAGCTCATCCACCGATACCTGCGTAGCGGTATTATGGAAGGAGGGCTAATCAGTCAACGTACGGAAGGCACTCCTCAGGGAAGTCCACTAAGTCCGCTGCTATCCAACATTATTCTTGACGAGCTTGATCGGGAGCTTACAAGAAGGAATCACAGCTTTGTGAGATATGCAGATGATTGTAGTATCTATGTACGCAGTGAGAAGTCAGCAACAAGAGTGCTGGAAAACATCACCAGATACATAGAAGGAAGCTTGAAACTCAAAGTCAATAAGGAGAAGAGCAAGGTAAGTAAGCCTACGGAGAGCTATCTTCTGGGTTTCTCCTTCTATCGATCCAAAGACGAGTGGGAAGCCAGAATCAGCAGCAAGAGCCTGAAACGGGTAAAGGAGAAGTGTAAAATGGTAACCAGGCGGAACAATGGGTTAAATCTTGAAGAGAAGCTCAGGAAGCTGGAGCCAGTCATCCGAGGCTGGGTAAACTACTTTCTGATAGCGAAGAGCAAGAGTGCGCTCAAGGGTCTGGACCAATACATCCGATCCCGACTCCGCGCCGGCTTATGGCGGGACTGGAAGAAAAGTCGCACAAGGATCAGGAATCTTATCAGACTAGGAGCAAGCAAACAAAAGGCATATGAGTGGGGAAACACCAGCAAAGGCTATTGCCGAGTAGCTCACAGCCCTATACTATGCACTACAATCAATAACACATACTTGCAAAAGATGGGCTACATTGGTTTTAGCCTCCAATACGAAAGGCTCACGGAAAGGCAGACATCATTATTCTAACAAACCGCCGTATGCCGAACGGCACGTACGGTGGTGTGAGAGGACAGCAGGGGAAATAATCCCCTGCTTCCTACTCGATTAAGCCATCTTTCTTTCTTCATATTCGCGGGCCTGCATTCAAACTGTTCTAGCCTCATTTCTATCAGCCATCATCAACTTTTTAGGTTAGCTCCTCCTGCCGTATTCCTTTTAATCAGGATTAATTGCCCCGATCCTGTGGTTTTTATTCTTTTTTAACATGTCAGTTTTACCCAGCGCATACTTTATATTTTGATGTGAATGTGAAAAGAACTCATGATCAGAATGGTAATAAATATTTAAATCGAATATATCACGTTGACCTTTGAAGTTTTTGAGTCAAATGCCTACTTTAGGTGCACGATTGATTATTTCCATTCTTTAAGCAGCGTTAATCTGCTACAGCCCTTCATCTGTTTCTGGAGAGAAAGAGAACAACTTCAGGGGTCGCCGAAAACCTATTCAGAGTAGGCAAAAAAAAACATAATAATGAGTAGACAACTACACCTCATGGTGTTGCTGATTTGTTCAATGCTATCAGCAATACCGGGAAAATCACAAGTTACAGTCCAGATCGGGACTGGTACCAGTGTACCAGCGAACACACTTTACGGACCAATTTATAGGTACACTGCTGGCTCGACAACTACTGGAGCGAAAAGCAACATCCTATACACTCAGGCTGAACTTGCAGCAGCCGGTGTCATTCCCGGCTCAACCATTACCACTGTAGAGTTTCACAAGACTAACGCTGCCAACTTCGTGACACCGGCCAACTATACAATGTATATGGCTAACACCACGAACACTTCATTGTCTACTTCTCTGACATGGGCTTCAGTTCTGGCCTCACATACACAGGTATTTACCGACCCTGCGTTCAATATCCCAAATCCAGCAGGTTGGGTTGCCTGGAACATCACGCCATTCGTGTACACAGGTGGAGCATTGGAAATCGCAACCTACCATTCAATGGTAGGTGCGGGCGGTGCTACCGATAATTTTGCCTGGGAGTTTACTCCGGGCTTAGCCGACCAGATTGTAGGTGTCTCATCTACCACCGGCGCTACATTAAGCGGAACGGTTGCTGGTTATAAACAAAGGCCAAACATCAAGATCACTTTCACCCCTCCTTTCCCCTGTTCCTCACCCCCCACTGCCGGAACGGCATCTGCTTCTCTATCAGGACCTTTCTGTATCGGAACTAGTTCTGTATTGAGCGTCTCCGGCGGTACTGCTGGTATTGGTCAGACTTACCAATGGGAAGAGTCTGCTACCCCAGGTGGCCCCTACACTCCCATAGGTACAGCTTCTTCTACCAGCAGTCTTACCGTTACACCATCCACTACAACTTACTACCGTGCCGCTGTCACTTGTAGCGGAATGACTGACTATAGCAACGAAGTTCAGGTTCAGGTGAATCCCGCATTCCCCGCAGGCACCTACACAATCAATTCTGCACTTGCTACAGGAGGCACCAACTTCCAGTCTTTCTTAGACGCTCTGGCTGCACTTAACTGTGGTATTGCAGGTCCTGTTGTCTTCGATGTTGTCCCAGGTAGTGGGCCGTACAATGAAAAGCTAACAATCACGCCTATTAGCAATACCAGTTCTGTCAATACCGTTACATTCAACGGCAACGGAGCTGAACTGACATTCAACCACACCGCATCTGCCAACCGCGGCATCATCACGCTGGACGGCGCAGATCATATCATTCTCGACAGCCTTAAAATTAATTCCACAGGCACCTATGGAATCTGTGTGCTGTTAACCAATGACGCAGACTCAAACATCATTCGCAATTGTACTATTCTGAATGATCAGGCGGGTACTGCGACCGACTGGGCTGGAATCTCCCTGACTGGCGGAACTTCCTCATCCACAACTTCGGGTAGCAACTGCGACTACAACCTGATTGAAAACAATGTGATCGACGGCGGCTACTATGGTGTAAGCATCCATACAGCTACAGGAAACATTGTCCGTGACAATGACATCCGCAACTTCTACGTTTACGGCGTATATGTAAATGTTGGTACCGGATCTCTGGTTGAACACAACGAATTTCATCGCCCAACCCGCTCTGCTGTCGGCTCCTTCTATGCACTATATCAGACAGGTTCCGCTTCTGGCAATCGTTACACCAGCAACCGGATTCATGATCCTTTTATGGCCGCAACAAACAGCACGGAAGCGAATTATGCTATTTACATCTCAAGCTCTGATGCTACAGCAGGAAATGAAACTATAGTAGATAATAACATTCTTTACAGCCTGATTGGCGGTGGAACCACTTATACCTTCTATAATTCCGGTTCTAATTATGTGCACTACTACCACAATACCATTGCAATCGATGACGCAGGCTATACCGGCTCTGCTGCAACCCGCGCCTTGTACCAGACCACTTCTGCCTCAGGTATCGAACTAAAGAATAATAACATTTACATCACTCGTGGTGGTTCTGGTATTAACTATGGTTTTTACTTCAATACATCTTCCACAACTTGGGTCTCAGACAATAACAATTTTTACATCAATGGTTCGGGTACGAACCACATCGGTTATTCTGGCTCTGCCCGCACAACACTCGTCGACTGGCAAGGTGCCACAGGAGAGGATCTGGCTTCGCTCACTGAAGCACCGTTTTTTGTAAACCTTGCAGGTGGAGATCTTACCCCGGGCAACGCCACTCTTGATAACAAGGGCCAGCCTGTGGGCATCTCCACAGACTTTCTAAATAACCCCAGAAGTGCGACTACTCCGGACATCGGGGCCGTAGAATTCTCTATTCCACAATGTAGTGGTACCCCTGTTCCGGGTACAGCCAGTCTAAATCAGTCTGCAATCTGTCCTGGAGGTTCTGTTACATTGAGT
>JAFAAT010000020.1 GCA_023426425.1 Bacteroidota bacterium
ATATTTTCCAACAGCCTCGGGAAAGGAAATAGTACCAGCAATTAACAGCGAACGCACACTGTCAAGCTTGTCCATAGCTTTCTTGAAGTCCGCTGACGTACGTTCCTGACGAATAAGAATATGGCGCAGGTCAGCCACATCACCCTTACGCTGAATCATTTGTATTATATGATACCCAAACTGTGTCTTAACTACAGGAGACACTTCCCCGGGCTGCAATTTGAAAGCCGCAACTACAAACTCCGGAGCCCAGCCGCCATTCCTGCTCACTTCCGCATACCGTCCACCATTGTCTCGACTTCCGGGATCATCACTGTAAATACCCGCCATCACCTCAAAACTTTTTCCCTCATTCACAATCTGGTTGCGGATGTCTTCGAGTTTCTTTCTTGCATATTCATCCAGTTCAGGACTCACAGCCGGATCAATCACTATCTGTCCCACTTCTACCGTAGCCGGATAGAAAGGCAAACTATCCTTTGGAATCTTATTATAGAAGTTCTGTACTTCAGAAGGGGTGATCTTGACGTTTTCAAGGATCTTTGCCTGCATCCTGTCGGCAAGCAGCTGCTCCCTGAATGTCTCCCGGTGCTCTTCTTTCAGCTGGTAAATCGTTTTCCCTGCGACTTCTTCCAGTTTTTCTTTCGAGCCATACTGTCTGATAAACTGCCTGATCCGGTTGTCAATAGTTCCTTCCACATCATCAGGTGAGACAGGAATACTATCTCTTTCGGCCTGTTCCACCAGCAGCTTCTGAACAATCATCTGCTGCAGTATATTACATCTGAGGCTGTCCGGAGAGGTAGGGTCTTGCATCTTCAACTGAGCAAACTGGCCCTCAAGATCGGATTCAAGTATAATTCTGTTCTTACCTACTACAGCAATGATCTGATCAGACACACCGATAAACTCGCTCTGAGCGTAGACCGCTGGAGTCGCGAACAGAAAAAGGGTTACAAAAAAAACTGAGAGGCCTGAAAAAGCCTTCTTAATACCATTCATATTAAACTGATGTGCAGCAAAAGTAGCTTTTTTAGGAGCTATTAGGGATGCCGGTATGTATTTTAACGTAAGCTTGCAAATCACTATACAAGTCCAACGGCTTTATTTTCTGCGCTTACCCGCCCGAAAGAGCTCTTTTACATCCTTGCTGTTGTAAAAATCAGCCGCCGTGGGCTGCAGTCGATTGGTTGCTAACCAGGTTTCGTACGCAGGTATGGCCTTAGGATGGAATTTGGTCCAGCTTGCAAACTGTTGTTCATGCTCCACCTTCCCAAAAAGCCATTGATTATAGGCATCGAAATGCCCATGCTGTAAAAGCTGGTCATGGTGATGGAACAGCGAATATGGATACTTTTCGTCGTAGCTGTCCAGCCAGCTGATCATGAACCTTGTCCTTAACATAATCAGGTTCTCAGTGTTTATCCCGTCGCTCACCACCGGCGCCAGTCGCTGGTAAGTGTGTATCACAGCATCTTCAAATGTATTTCCGTTCTGAATGGCCCTTGCCTTCTCCGAACTCAACCCCGCAATTGTTTTGAACAACTTGCCATACGCATCAAGTACACTCTTCCTCATTTCTGCACTTCGGGGGGTGAATCGCTCCATATTCACAAACTGCTCACCAAAAAGGATGGTCCACACTGGCCTGTCGGTATTGCTATACAGGCGTGCGGCTTCATAATAGTTCAGGTGATAGGCCGGGTCGCGTTCGATGCCTGCAAGATAGTAAGACAGCGCCTCACGCGGTTCTTTCTCCTGCTCGTAAAACGCCCCAAGCTCATGATGTAACAGTCCGGAATGCGGAAAGCTTTCAAGTCCCTGCTCCAACACCGACCGGGCCTTTTTATAGTCCCTGCTGCCCATAAGAGGTGTTGCAGCAATCTGGTAAGAGAGTTCATCCGCCCTGCCCTGCTCAATCATGGGGCTGATAGTTTCCCATGCCTCCTTATATTGACCAGTAAGATTCTGTGTTTGTGCAAGATCCCGGTAAACTACACTGACTCCCGGCTCTAACTGGATAGTTTGCTTGAGCAATTGCATAGCCTGGGGGAATGCACCCTGCGAAAGGTATTCCTTAGCCTGCTTATACATCTGCTCTGTTTCAGGAGACGACCAGGTCTGACCCTGAATCTTTCCAAACGCCGCCAAGAACACCAAAAGAACAACTAGCCGCTTCTTCATTATGCATCGAAAATAGAAAATATCTTCCGTGCAGCCACTCATGGCTTAATTCTTCACCCACTTGAGTTGCTTTTCGTCCCGGCTTCCGGCCACGTTTACAAGGTATATCCCGGCTGGCAACTCACGCGACGGCAACGATAGTGACGTATTCTTTTGCTGCTCATCAATCACTCTTTCCCAAACCATTCTGCCCATCATGTCCCTCACCTGCACAACCACCTTCTCCGGCTGCCTAAAATAAAGTTGCAGTTCCGCATCTCCTCCTGAAGGGTTTGGATAAATAGTTGCTTCTATTCCTGCAGTTGACGACTGAATTCCATTGGCGCCAAAAATCAATATCGAGTTCAGTACATTGTATGCAGTGATTATACCGCCGGTATCGTCAACCATAGTTACATTGTCAAATGACAAATAGGCCGTATCACCCAACTGGGACGGGTTGAAGTCTGCATTGACAAAAAACAACCGCCCATAGCCCGAAGCCGTCTGATGATCAATTCGTGCTACAGCAATATCAAGCTGACTGGAGTTCACCGGCTTCTGAAACTTCATTAAGACTGCAGGACCGCCCAGCCAGGCGGCCGGGTAACCTGTAATAAAGGGCGTTTGTGAAATACCAGCGCCTGTGATCTTTATTTGCGCAGCAAATCCAAGCAGGTCTTGCATGGGATAAGCACTGGTCCCCAACGCCACCGGAATAGAAATGTAACTTCCGCTCACAGTAGAATTGGCCAGGTCAAAATACAGATCCGGAACTGAACTGACCTTCTCTTTGGGTGTACCGGGCTTAAGATGTACCTGTCCATAATTCAAAGCAATGGCCGTTGTGTCAATAACATTTACCACTCCATCACCGTTGCAATCTGCATGTTTCATATTAGCACCGGATGAGCTGAAAAGCGGCCAGTCTGCACAAAACTGACCCGTAAAACTATTACTGCCTCCCGGCCTCTGATAACCGGTAGCACCATAATTCAGAGCCAGGTGCAGCGCATCAAGATTGTCCACAATCATATCGTAATTAGCATCCCCTGGCCAAACGGAGTCCTGGCAGCCAGTTACATCAATGTAAAAAGAGTCGATGAAAGAAGCGCAGGAATTCAATGAAGCTGTGTAAGTGTACCACCCTTCGTGCATGTTGTCCGCATTCGCGATGGAGAAATCCTGATTGGCACTAAACCCTCCCGGCCCGTTAACGAGCACTGTACAGCCCGCACATACGGTAAAGTCTACATGAATCGAATCTCCAAAACATACCGGGCTATTATGATTCACCACCAGCTCGGGTTCAACAACCAGCGTGTCTGTAAATCCGGGGAGACCCGCATTATCACATACAAATTGTCCCCTGAACGTGGTAGGTTCTGTAATTCCAGAGACAACTAAAACAGGAGGCATACTTTGCGGAGGATAAGGCAGGTAGGCCGGTACCCAAT
>JAFAAT010000069.1 GCA_023426425.1 Bacteroidota bacterium
CCTCTCAGGAATGCTTCAGGATCTGAGGAACAGGTATCCCGGCCTTGAGGTAAGCTCAAAGATCATGTTTGGCGATGTAATAGATTGCCTGGAAGAATATGGCTCTGATGATCCCCCGTTCCTGGTGGTCCTGGGCAATAGTGGCTCCGGCAACTCCAACCTCTGGTTCGGAAGTAACGTGGTCACTGCCCTCAAAAATCTGAAACATACGGTGATGGCTGTCCCCGAAGGTGTCAGCTATCGCACTCCGGAAAACATCTGCTTCGCCTGCGATTTTGCACATCCTGTTTCAGCCAATAACCTGATCAATCTCATGCAGTACACCAAAGCACAACTGCATATCCTGAATGTGAACTACCAATCAGGAAAGGCGGGAGCAGATACAGTGGAAGGAAAAGAACTTCACCATGCAATAGCAAGCCTGAATCCTGTGTACCACTACGTGGAAAAAGAGGATGTAGATGAAGGAATTCACGAATTCGTAGAAGCCAACCACATGGACTGGTTGATCATCATGCCCCACCGCTACTCATTTCTTGAAGGCTTGTTCCACAAAAGTCATACAAAGGCTATGGTCAAAATGAGCCATATTCCCATCGTATCACTTCACGAGTCATAAAAAAAAGAGCGTCAGTGACGCTCTTTTTTATCCTCATCCTTTTTGGATTTTACCGCGAGCATTACTCCCCGGTACACCATCTGTATTGCCTTCCATTTCACATAGCCCAGAAACACCTCTTTAGCCAAAGACTCCAGCGGATTCTTTCTTTGTCTCCGCCCGGATCTTTTCGATAACATAGTCAGGATAGGAGGGGCAATAGCCAGCAGGGTATTCGTAAGTGATTTAGAACCTACTGCAGATATCAGCGTGCCTGCCAGTCCGGCACCAGCGGCGTCACTGGTGCTGTGGTCAGCACCCCCCAGTTCCTTGAAGCTTAGCATCTCGTCAGAATGCTTCACAGCATATCTCATCACATGCTTTTCACGCCTCAGGTCCTCAATGCTCTTTAGTTGCTTGGAGTATAGTTTCATCTTCCGGTATTAATCAACCTTAATTTCTTTCTTTTCAGTGTCCCGCTCTTCATCAGGATCGGGAGCAGTCATAATTCTTATGAATACACCTGCAAATCCATTCGTGATCGGCTTGCGAAGCAGATACATCAGCACGAGCAGCACGATGTATAACAAAGCCGCCATAAAGAAGCCTGCTGCCCTAGAGTCGAAAACGTCTGCGAAATACTCTCCGATGCCGATGCCGATAAAAATGAGCACTGCCACTGTAAGAAACAGCCCAATGAAGACAAATATCAGATAACTCAGAATGCTGGACGCACGCTCAATCAGCCCCAGCTTCATGAGGTTGAGGCGTACGTCTATGTAGTGTGAGATCTTGTCCTTCCACTTACTGATAAAACTCATCTGCTTTTACCAGTTTAGGCGTTATAGATCTCCTCTTCCAGGTCTTGCGGGGTTTTGTTTGTGATTTTATCCTTGAGGTCTGAAATACGGCCTTTAATGCGGTCGAGGCTCTGGGTTCTTGTTTCTTTGTCGGTTGCAAGGATATAACCTACTGCCGCACCGACAGCTGCGCCAATCAATAATGTAGCTACAGTTCTTCCTGTGTTTGCCATAATCTGAAAAAGTTTGAGTGGTTAGGAAATTCAGTTGTAAAACTAATAAATATCATGCCATTTGACTTTAATGGCAGGGTTTTAAATAGAGAATAATACCAGATGAACTAATAGTATAGACCTCGGTCATGAACGCAATCAGCACAGACACCCTTAAACAGTTTCTTTTACTTGCCGTTATCATCCTGCTCACCATAGTCCTGGGCCGGCAGCTCATACTACTTATGCCCGGCATCCTGGGCGCCATCACCCTCTACATTCTCCTGCGGGAACGTTACTTCCACCTTACCGTCGTAGGCAACTGGAAAAAATGGGCAACCGCCGTCCTCTTAATCTTTATCAGCATCATGGTCTTCGTGCTGCCGTTTGCTGTGTGTGCACAAATACTGTTACCAAAGTTCTACGCTTTTCTAAATAATCCCGATCAGGTGTCCCAACTTATGGACATGCTATCAAGACGCCTGCAAAGCATAATTCCGCAACTCAAGATGGATGAAGAGCAGATCAGCGAAATGACAAACAACCTCGCAGCTACAGTACCTGGTTTTCTCTCCGCCACTGCCGACATACTGCTCAACCTCGTCCTGGCTTTTTTCCTCCTGTACTTCATGCTGGTCGACGGAAGAAAGATGGAGCGGAAAATTCAGCGGTTCCTGCCACTGAGAGAAGAAAACATCGATAACATCTGGGAAGCTACCCGCCTGATGGTGGTCTCCAACGCCATTGGAATCCCGGTCCTTGCACTCGGCCAGGCAGTGGTGGCAGCTATAGGCTATTTCATATTTGGTGTCGAAGAGGCTATAGTCTGGGGTATTGTCACAGGTATTTTTTCCATCCTCCCTATTGTTGGTTCTGCCATAGTCTGGGTGCCGCTGACGGTTTATATGATAGCCACCGGCAGCATCGGCAGCGGAATTGGTCTCCTGCTCTACTCCGTCATAATCACCAGCAGCATAGATAATGTCCTTCGTTTTACGCTACTGAAAAAGCTCGGTGACGTTCACCCGGTAGTCACCGTATTCGGTGTCATCGTAGGCATACCGCTGTTTGGGTTCATGGGACTCATCTTTGGACCATTACTCATTTCCTACCTGCTGCTCCTGGTGAAGATCTACAGGGTCGAGTCTTCCTCCAAAGGCAGCGATAAGTCGCAGAACCATACCTCCATCAAAGGCAATTCTACTGGTAATAACGATTTTCTTCAACGTACTTAAGCACCGGCTCCGGCAGCAGGTATCGCACACTCTTGCCTTCCCGGATCTGCTTTCTGATATAGGTTGAGGAAATATCCAGCAACGGCGCTTCCATATAGGTGAGCGACGCACCATGGGTCTCTTTTATCTCAAAGCCAGGCCGCCTGTAGATTATGAATGAATAGTTTTTCACAAGCTGTTCGTAGTTCTTCCAGCGGTGTATATTCTGAAAGCTATCCGAACCCACAATCACAGAAAACTTCTCCAGCGGGAATTTTTCAGTCAGATAGGTTAGCGTGTCGATTGTGTACGAAGGCTTCGGCAGGTGAAACTCCACATTGCTGGCCCGGAACTTCATATTGTCCTGTATGGCCAGTTCTGCCAGGTGCAATCTGTCATATTCATTAAGTAATGAATGGGCATCCTTCAGCGGGTTGTGAGGGGAGACCACAAACCAGATCTTATCGATTTCTGTATTCTCAACAATGTGATTTGCAACGATCAGATGTCCAATATGAATAGGGTTAAAGCTTCCGAAATACAGACCAATATGCATGGCAGCAAATCTAAACAAAAAGCTATCACCGGGATGTGTGGAATCTTAACGGCCTAGAATAGAATCCGGAATAATCCTAAGGGGTAAGTTCAACCAAAATATTATCTGCATCTCTCTTACGGATGCTCAGATAATATCCTGCAATTTGTATCGCCATCGGATCTCCCAACGGCGCAATCATCTCTACCCACACAGGTTCGCCAGGCACACAGCCCATCTCCATCAGCGTCAGCTTAAACTCACTCTGCTCATGTGTCTTTATCACCGCCTTCCTGCCTGTAGGTAGCTGCGACAATCGTACAACCTGTTCTTCCAACACCTTCATCAACACAAAATTACATGCTGAAACGGGTTATACCTAAATTTATTCGACCTTCGCGCCGTATGGCTGTTAAATTTTACGAGCAGGATGTAAAAGCAAAGCTTGCTGCCAAACGAAAGCTTGCGGCTTTTCTCACCTCACTGGTGAAGCAACACCGCCCGCTGCTTGTAAAAATCAACCTCACCTACATCTTTTGCGACGATGCCTACCTGCTGGAAATAAATCAGCAATTCCTCAACCATAACACGCTCACTGACATAATCACCTTCGATATGAGCGAGTCGGATGATGCGCTGACGGGTGAGATTTATATCAGCATCGACCGTGTGAATGAAAACGCCCATACGTTCGGAGTAACCTACCAGCACGAGTTGCACCGGGTAATATTCCACGGAGCTTTGCATCTTTGCGGCTTCAAAGACAAGAAACCAGCCGAAAAACAAGCCATGAGCCAGCAAGAAGATAGCTGTCTCGAGGCTTGGTTCGGCAATGGCCAACATAATTAGTTCTGATGCGTTTTGATATCATATTCGAAGATGAAGACCTGGTTGTGGTGAACAAACCCGCCGGTCTGCTGGTGATCCCCGACAGGTTCGACCATCAACTGCCTTCTCTCAACAAATTGCTCGAGGCAAGGCTTAATCAGCAAATCTGGGTAGTCCACAGGCTGGATAAAGAAACAAGTGGCGTCATTTGCTTTGCTAAAAACGAACAGACGCACCGATACCTGTCCCGCCTGTTCCAGGAACATGATGTCACAAAACTTTATGCAGGACTGGTCTCAGGCGTGGTCATTCCCGAAATGGGCCGCATTGAAGCACCCATAGTCGAACACCCCACCATTAAGGGCAAAATGATCACTGCCCGCAAAGGAAAACCTTCAATCACTGACTACAGAGTAACGGAACAATGGCCGCTCTACGCCCTGGTTCAGTTCCAGATC
>JAFAAT010000131.1 GCA_023426425.1 Bacteroidota bacterium
TGGTGCTATTCAAAACTGGCAGTTGGTATTACATGACACCCTGAGGAGAAACTCGACATGAAGCATTTCGCAAACAAACCCTGGAATGAACCGCCTTCTGTGATCATCCCCTATAAAAAAGGAGAACGTAAAGTCTGGCGCTTCCATGCAGAAAATGTACATGACTTTGCATTTACTGCTGATCCTTCCTACCGCATTGCAACTACATACTGGAACGGTATAGAATGTGTCGGTATTGCACAGGAACCTCATGCTTCAGGATGGCAGAACAGTGCCGATTATGTCGCGAAGATCATCAGGACCTTCTCTGAAGATATTGGCATGTACGCCTATCCTAAAATGATTGCTGCCGATGCTGCCGATGGGATGGAATACCCCATGCTGACTTTGGATGGAGGTGCAGACCCTGGCTACCGTGGCTTACTGGTGCATGAGATCGCCCACAACTGGTTCTACGGAATGGTGGGTAGTAACGAAACCTATCGCGCTGCTTTGGATGAAGGTTTCACCCAGTTCCTCACGGCCTGGGGCCTTGAAAAAATTGACGGTGAAAACCTGGTTCAGGTAAAGCCTAAAGGATGGAAAGCAAAATTTTGGGAGCCCACAAAGGCAAGGGACGCAAGGGTATTTAATTCCTACCTCTACAACGCCCTAAATCAGAACGAACTTCCGATTAATACTCATTCCAACGATTTTAATGATGCGCTGCATCATGAAAATGGTTATGGCGGAGTTTACTACAAACCCGCTACCATGTTGTACAATCTTCAATATACCCTTGGAGACTCTCTGTTCCACGCAGCATTCCGCAATTATTTTGACCAGTGGAAGTTTGCACATCCCTATTTCGAAGACTTCCGCAATTCCATCATCCACTTCACCAATGTGGACCTGAACTGGTTCTTCGACCAGTGGCTTGAAACCACCAAGACCATTGAGTACACCATCAAAGATATTGATCGTGTACCCGGCACCGACAGTTTTCACATCCATTTTGAACGTAAGGGAAAGATGCAGATGCCGATTGATTTCACAGTCACCTCCAAAGATGGTAGCAAACAAAGCTACTATGTGCCGAATACCTGGTTCGAAAAGAATACTTCAGCTATAACATTACCACGCTGGTATGGCTGGAGCAGGTTACATCCGCGTTACCGCGCAACTGTCTATGCACCTGCAGGTATAGAATCTGTAGAGATTGATACCACCGACAGGCTAGCAGATATCAACAACCTCAATAACATCAGGAGCCGCAGCATTTTTCCTCGGAAGGAAGCAGTGAAGATTCAGCTTGACGGCGGTGTAAACCGTCCACTCGACAGGAGGCAGTATCGCCTTTTACTACGCCCCGATCTTTGGTGGAATCCTGTCGACGGTGTCAAGATCGGAGCACATTTCGAAGGTGATTATCTCTCAACGCTGCACAGGATTTCTGGTAATGTTTGGTGGAATTCACATCTCTTCCAGGGCGATGACTACCTGAGCAGGAATAGCGAAGGATGGTACGACCGATACCTCCCCGTCAACTTTACCTTTAACTATGCTTCACCTATATCTCTGCGTGCGCCAAAACACGAAATGGAGCTTGATCTTCGGATACTGGACGGTTTGTTTTATGGACAGGCAGGTCACCACTGGAAAGTGAATGACCGAACTTCAATACGCACTTATTTTCAATCAATGTGGCGCCCATTGGTCTATGATCTCGACTATCTGATCTATCCTCTGGAGTGGAGTAGCAATGATCGCAGACTGAATAATACACTAAACCTCGTAGCCTCGAAATGGTTCAAGCATAAAAAGGGGGTCACGACAGCAACCCTCAATCTGCGTGCACCACTATTTGCTGGCAATGAGTCAGACGCATTTAACTATAGCTATCTTCAGTTCACAGGTACCAATACTACCTGGTGGAAGCGTTTCGAGATTCGCTCCAGGCTTTTCGGAAGGTTTGGCATGGGTACCTACATACCTTCAGAATCTGCCCTCTGGCTGGCAGGTGCTAATCCCGAGGAGTTGATGGATAACAAATACACCAGGAGCATTGGATTCATCCCTGAAGACTGGAGAGGTATCTCACGCTATGAAACCAATCATTTCCAGATGGGCGGCGGTATGAACCTGCGTGGTTATGCAGGGTATTTCGTAGCTTACGAACGTGACGGTGAGTTGCTCGTGGGGTACAAAGGAAGGAGTGGGGCAGCTGTCAATCTTGAAATTGATTTCGACAACTACATTCCACTCAGGCCGTCGTTCACAAGAAACTGGCTGCATGTAGATGTGTATGGCTTCGCAGATGCTGGCATCATAGAACTTAGCCGGATATCCACAGTGAATGAATATCATAACGCAACTCCAACCCAAATGTGGAGCGACCTGAGAGCAGATGCAGGACTAGGTTTTGCATTTACCATAAAGAAGTGGGGGCCATTCGAAAAAGCAAAGCCCCTGACTATCCGGGTTGATCTGCCGCTATTCATCAACAGACCACCTTATGCCAATCCGCAATACACCAACCTGCGTTACGTCGTAGGCATCAACAGAGCCTTCTAACTTAGTGCTCTACCATATCAACTCTCTTTGGCCGGATTACCTCAAACATCAGGTAACTCCGGCCATCGAATTCTATATGGAGCGGCTCTTCGCGATACCATTCCGCCTTTCCTGTGTTTCTGTGCGCCTGGATATGCAAATGTGGCTCCAGCGAAAAACCGGAATTGCCAACAAGCGCCAGCGGCTGACCTTTCTTTACATAGCTGCCTTCTGTTACAAACACACCTTTATACCTCAGGTGACCCATGAAAACATAGCAGGAGTCATTCTGTATCAACAGCTGGTTCGTGTTGCTAGGTCCTCGCTCTCTCGAAGGTGGAATATTGTCAGGGTTCTCGTCCCGGGCGCGCAGAATCAATCCATCGCAGGGACTAAACACGGTATCATTGTAGATCCCGTAATCCTGAAGGCGCGGAGAAAAAATCCTCTGGGCCCTGTTGCCAAACCTGTTTAGCTTCACAATATCGATGGCAAAGATGGCACCTCTGTAGCTGTAATGAAAGAAGTTCGTCGGCAGCCCCTTCCCTCCCTGGAGAATGAAATAGGTTCCCGTTCTTAATGGAAAGGCCAGGGCTATTTTTGCAGGTTTACCTTCTGTGCCTGTAAAATAAAGTACACTCAATGTGGCGAATAGCAGGGCAAAAAGCAGGTTGGGAATTGCTTTCCACCTGGCAATCCGCATTTTGTTTCTTCTTCTACTCATAGCGCCAGCAATCAGAGAAAGAAGAACTAGGGCCCCATACAGGTATTTTGCATAGATGGAAAGGTAGACCCAGGTACCATAGAGATAGACAAAACTGCATATCGAAACTGCTAAGGTCAGAGCATGCCAGGATGTACGGAGGCTAAAACGGGAAGCCTGATAAACCAGTACCACACCTGCAATGCCCAGCAATACCGTAAAACCTAAAAGCAGGTAGACTATCATCAGGTTCTCTCCGGATTTCTTTTTGCGTCTAAAAGAATCTCACCAGAAGTTTCTCACAATTTAATAAGCTGGAACCAACTCACACAAAAGTTTTTCCGTCTAAGAATTGATTTGTTTTTTCGCAGTTTTTAATTACATTACCGACAAGAATTTCTGCCTCCCCCACTCATAAAAAGAGCACCCGGGCAACGTAAAAAAGGGACGAGCTTCAGAACACCTTCAGAACACCTACAGGACAGCTCCAGAACCCCTTCAGAACACTACCTCCATGATACCTTCATGACAACTCCACTATTACTCCCTGACAACAAGGCGACATTCCCGGTCTAACCAGCATCCAACGCCGGTTACCACCCATTCCTGCAGGTATCGCAACCCACACAGTACCAATAAACTAGTGAAATATTTGAAGCAAAAGCTGAAAAGCCTGCCACCCCTAGTTTTTTAACTAAAGTCCCTGCCTTACCTAGTATTTTACAAACTCCTGGATAAAACTGGTATGCTCAGTCTTGAAGATCATCCGGTATATTCCAAATGCAAATTCCTTCAGATCCAGGTTCAGGTGTTCGTTCGGTTGCAGATTCGCTTTGTAATGAATGAATCCCCTGTAATCTATCACCCACACACTGCACTTCTCTTGTTCTTTGTTAGTTATGCTCAACATCTTCCAATCTCCTGTTCACTAAATTACGAAACTCAAATCTATAGCGCCTGACACATACTGTTAAATAGGATAAACAACCATTCCAGCATCCGGCAAAGCTTTGTGAATTAATAACCTCTGCCTTCCTTGCGTTCCATAAAGTTCATGAAAGCCTTATTGGCAACCCGGTTACCACCCGGGGTAGGGTAATTACCGGTAAAATACCAATCTCCCTGGTTGTTGGGGCAGGCATTGTAAAGCCCCTCGATAGACTGGTAGATGATATCCACAGGGATTTTTACATCCTCAGGGCAAAGCATTTCGGCAATCTTCTTACTGATTTCCTCAGGTCTGAATGGCTCATAAACAGCCTGAACAAAATTCTCTTCGTTCAGCGTTCCGTTTGCTTCGGCCTGCAGGCACTTCTGATAAGCTTCCTCCAGTACCGATTCCCTATGCCTGTCCCTTAACAAGCCCACAGCCGCCTGAAAGGCAATAAAGTCACCCATCCTGCTCATGTCAATTCCATAACAATCCGGATAACGTATCTGTGGTGCAGAGGACACGATTATAATCCTCTTCGGACTCAGCCTGGCAAGCATTTTAATGATACTTTCACGTAGTGTAGTACCCCTCACGATCGAGTCGTCAATTACTACAAGCGTATCTACGTCCTTACGCACAGTGCCGTACGTGATATCATACACGTGCTGCACCATCTCATTCCTCGAGGCATCCTCTGTAATGAAGGTCCGCATCTTCACGTCCTTGATTGCAATCTTCTCAATCCTCACTCTCCTGCTGATCAGCTCCCGCATATCATCTTCCGACAATTCCCTTGATGTCAGACGATCGATCTTGATTTCATTCAGATAATCTTCCAGGCCTTTGATAAGCCCGTAGAACGCAGTCTCCGCGGTGTTCGGAATAAATGAAACAATAGTGTTCTTCAGGTCGTAGTTGATATTTTCAAGCACGGCAGGCGCCAGATTTCTTCCGAGATCCATCCGCTCGCGGTAAATGTCAGAGTCTGACCCCCGGCTGAAATAAATGCGCTCAAAGCTACAGGCGGTAATCTTCCGTTCCGGCAGTATTTGTGTGTGTGCAAAGCCTCCGTTCGCCTTGGTGATTATCGCATGCCCTGGTCTTAGTTCCTGCACCTGATCCTGGGGAACATTGAACGCCGTCATGATTGCCGGCCGTTCAGATGCAGCAACGATCACTTCGTCACTCTGATAAAAATAAGCGGGTCTGATACCGTTCGGGTCGCGAAGCACAAAGCTATCACCATTGCCTACCAGTCCTCCACAGACATAGCCACCATCGAAATGAGAGGCTGCCTGCTTGAGCACTCCTTCCAGGTTGAGTTGCTCGGGGTCAGTGTCATCAGCAAGGCAGAGATAATAATGCACTGTTTCAATCATCGCACCGAGATCACTCTCCCTTATAGAAGTAGTGGGATGCGCATCCAGCATGCTGAACAGTTCATCCGTATTAACCAGGTTGAAATTGCCAGCCATGGCCAGGTTCCTCACCGGATTAATATGTGTTTTCAGAAACGGATGGCAGAATTCAATATTGTTTCGCCCCTGGGTCCCATATCTCAGGTGTCCCATCATCACTTCACCCATAAAACGCATGTATCCCTTCATCAGCCCCGGATGCTTCCGGAAGTCAGGGTACATTTTCTCCATCTCGGAGACTTCCTGGTTCAGGTTTTGAAAGATCTGTGCAATAGCACCAGACCCATTCTGCCGCTGGCGGTAAAGAAACTGATGTCCGGCAGCGATGTCCAGTTTCACTGTCGCGATCCCGGCACCATCCTGTCCACGGTTATGCTGCTTTTCCATCAGCAGGTACAGTTTGTTCAGACCGTAGAAAGCAGTACCGTATTTACGGTGGTAATAAGCCAGTGGTTTGAGTAGCCGGATATAAGCAAGGCCACACTCGTGGCGAATAGCGTCAGACATGCGGGTGCAAAGATAGTGAGGTTTGTGGAGGTTTTGCTCCTCCTGCCATTGTTTGAATGTATGGCTGCATAGGCATAGCTAAACTTTACCCCCTGCAGCTTGCACCCTGAGTCACAGGAATCAGTGCAGGACTACAACCGTTTCAGCAGTTCCAGGTCAAAGTCCTCCAAACTACGCAATCTCGCATCAGCAAGTGAAAACCTGGGATCATCAAAATGTGCCCTTTCCGGAACTACCACAACTTTCATTCTTGCCGCCTTGGCAGCTATCATCCCGTTAACAGAATCTTCCAGCACGAGACAATGAAGCGGATTGGATTTCAGGTTTTCCGCGCAGTGCAGAAAAACTGCTGGATGAGGCTTCCCCAGATCGACGGCATCTGCAGAGGTAATGCAGTCGAATGCATCTGTAATTCCGAAATGGTCTGTAAGAGCATGTATCATTCTGCCCGGTGAAGATGATGCCAGACCGATCTTATATCCATTTTTCTTCAGAAGCTTCAACGTGTTTTCTACTCCCGGAAGCACTGTTCCTTTTCTTTTTGAAGTGCTGATAATATCATCCAGTATGCCCTCTGCCACTTCTCTACAGCTCTTTCCCTGCCAGGGATACTTCATGGA
>JAFAAT010000166.1 GCA_023426425.1 Bacteroidota bacterium
CCTTTAGTGTACTCTTTGCATTAATTCCCGGAGGCACAGGCTCTTTACGTTCGAGGAATGCGATCTTGTAAGCAAACAGCGACCGGTAATAGCCTAAGGCAGGATCATCCGGAACGAAGAATACCTCTGGTGTCGCCTGGGTTACACCCGTTGCTTTGGCAAGTTGCGGCACTACCAGCGGACCATATGGAAATGAGGCTGAGATCATATCTTGCACGATATCCTGTGCCACACCTCCCCTGAAGTTTTCAGGTATTGCCATTTCCGGATCTTTGTCAATAGTCCGAAGCACCCATTCGTTACCCCTGGTGTCCACCAGATGGAGTGACTTGGTTTGTTTTCCGCCTCCGCGACCGGTAATCTCAAATCCGCCTTTTTCTTTCTGGATATTGAATTCCTTGAACATTACAGGTGTAGACCATTCGGTCCTGTAGTTGTTGCCCAGCAGAAGTCTTCTTGTCAGTCCTGATTTCCTGTATTGTACACTTGCAGGGGCGAGGACGCTGTCCCTGTATTCCTGGAGTGCAATGGTGCGGGCGAGCGTATCCTCAATTGGTGGTAGCGAAGTGAAGTTCATAATATCTCTTTGGAATGCCAGCCCGAAAGAGTCGTGTGCTACTGTATAAAATGATAGCTTCACATTATTGTTTGTAGAAATATCGAGCGTGGCGAAACCCAGACTGGATGTAACAAACTGAGAGTTCCTGCCCTCCTCCACACGCGTGCTCTTGCAGCCTGAACCGCTGATTACATAATGGAATGCACTGTCGACAAAGTATTGAAGTGTATGTTCATGGCCAGCCAGGTGAATGACATGAGGATGAATCTTGAGGACATCTGTGACCCTTTTGATCATATCTACATAGACGGGGTGCGGCAAATCCTGTGGGGTACCAAAAACACTTCTGGATATTGGATAAATCGAACCCAGCCCAGGCAGCGGGATATACAGGTATTTTCGCAAATCAGTAAATGGGAACAGGTGCTGCTTCCAGGTAAAAAACCCACCATGAATGCCATTGCTTATAAATGGATGGTGTACGGCAAACAGCACCAGTTTACGATGGTTTTCTACCAGAATGTCCTCCAGTTCAACCAATACTTCTTCTTTAGTCTTTTCGGGACAGTCTGATTCTATACCAGGTTTTTCACTGGGGTGCAGCCACCACTGGCTGTCCATCATAATGAGGACCACACTGTCAGAAATTTCAACGGAGACAGGTCCCGGGCAACCATCCTTAGGGAAGAAGTGGATGGATTCTTTAGATATCTGGTCGATGTATCGCTGCTGCCTTAGAACAGCAGCATAACCACCTACCCCTCCATTGTCCCAGTCGTGATTGCCGGGGATAAAATAGCCTTTTGCTGGTGTATTGTTGACGAGGTTTACCTGTGTGTCGAGGGCCGCGCGCATTTCGAGGTAATACTGCGACTGCTCATCAGGCAGTCCGACCCGGTACAAGTTGTCGCCAAGGTAAACCACGCTGGTTTTGTTGTCCAACGGTATGAGCCGGCGAACTGCGTCTATTACCGGTTGCTTACCACCTACAAGTGCTCCCGCATCACCAATTAAAACGACTCTTGCCGCCAAAGTATCTTCAAGGATAGTCGCAGAGGTGTCAACAGGCCCGTATCCAGTCTGCGTTGCCGGATCAGTCTGTGCAAAGGAAAATATCTGGAGCAGGAGTACTATAATCGTTAGCAGGAGTTGTTTCATGGAGTCTTTCTGCCGGTTTTTTGATAAGGAAATATTAGAATATTAGCAACGCCAATGTCTGCAGCTTCGTTGGAAATGATCATGGTTCCCTGCGGTGAAAACGTGATTCCCTCAGGTTGTTTGAAAAGCCCACCATCAATTTTGAAGACTTTTTTAGTCCTTCCAGCATCGTCTGCAATCACGAGGAGGTCGTTTACAGCTGAAATAATGTATAATTCCCGTGTTACCGGATTGATGGCAGCGGCAGATGGTTTGAAGCGTATCTTCTTTTCACCGATGGCAGCGGCAATCTTGGTTACGTCTATCTGGAATGGACTGGCTTCGTACTCCAGTGTCCATGGGTCGAAGCTGAATGTGCTCAGGTAGCTTTTTTTGTCTGACTCACAATCCTTACAAATCAGCATAATCTTTTGTCTTGAAGAGTCGAAGTAAAGGATCTCAAACTCGTTCTGTGTGCCAAAGGGAAACGTGTATTCTGCGAAATAGATACTGTCACGGGTAATGAACCGGAAGCAGATGATATTGCCATTGCTTTTCAGTACGTAAAAATTACTGTCTATTAGTGAAACATCTTCAAAGTCGGCACCTTTAGTAAATGGCCACGTGTGTATTATATTCGGCCGGTTCAGAAAAATCTTGTACAACCTGCCATATTCATCATTAATTGCCATTACGCTGGTGTCCTTAGCATAATATGCGACGCCTGAAATCTCATCCAGTTCCAGGGGAAGCTTAATGGTCACAGGATTATTCAGATCGTAACCTTCAGGACTTGTAAAATCACTGTTCTTCAGGTTGCAACCTAAGGCTTTAAGAGACAATATCAGCAAAACAAGCAACCAACGAACCGAGTTTACCCGGTGCGTTGATTGCTTAAGAAACGTCATCAAGCAGGTCCTCATTATCAATAGCTGAGCATACAAATCTGTTGCCGTGGAGACAATCCTGTAATAATCAACTACTTGAGAGATATCTCTATGTTCAGCTTTGTTTTATTGATGAGCTAATTGTAGAAAAATAGCAACAGATGACGGATTATTTCCGCTTCCTGCACCCTGAGTTGCCTGCTGTAAGATTCTGGTTATCAGCCGCTAATCAGTTGAGGGTTTTTTCGTTTATTTGCAGCATGAAGAAGTTCGTAATGACTGTTTTGTTTGCGGGTATAGTCGCCGGAGGTGCTTTCGCGCAAACATCACTTAATGAGCTGGGATGTGCTACCGTCACGACCAAAGCGGAGATGGATAGATTGGCTGCATACCTGGCAGCTGAAGGTAGTTTCAAGACAACGGGGCTCAATGACACTGTACCACTATCTATCCATATCGTAGGCAATGATGCCGGTGCTGGTCGCTATTCCCTCGATAATCTGTTCAAAGTAATTTGTAATCTCAATAGCCATTTCGAGCCTGCCGGCTTCTACTTTTACATCAAGTGGCCCATTAACTACATCGACAATTCGAGTTACTATGAACACACCTATTGGGATGGGTACCAGATGATGAACCAGCATAACGTAACAAATTCGGTAAACGTTTATTTCGTAGGGGACCCCAACGGTGCCTGTGGCTACTATGCCTATGGTCCTGATGCCGTAGCAATTAAAAACAGCTGTGCAGGAGCTAACAGCACTACCCTCACCCATGAACTGGGACATTTTTTCGGCCTGCCACATACTTTTAGCGGATGGGAAAATGGCAATACCCCATGGAACCCCGAACTGGTGACACGGGGCGCGTTTTCCAACTGTAACCTTACCGGAGATTATTTCTGCGATACGGATGCAGACTATATTGCAAACCGCTGGCAATGCCCTTATTCCGGCATCAAGTATGATGCAAAAACGGGGACCTCTACCATCCAGACAGCTCTTTGTACATGTCCTACTCAACTGATGCCTGCATGACCAGATTCAGCGGTCAGCAAATGGGAGCTATGCAATATAACAGGGATGTTGAGCGTAGTAACCTGATTCAATCACATCCTGTGTTTAAAGAACTGGACACGCCACAGGTTGTATTTCCGGCAACGTTTGTCTACGCCAATGATAAAACCATCAGGTGGAAAAAGGTTTCCGGAGCAGAATACTACCACGTGAAGGTGACCTTCAACCCTGCGACCTTTACCAAACAGGAGGCTTTTACTACAGATACTTCCCTTCTGCTCGATTTTCAGTTGTCCGAGCTTGCCAATTACCTGGTAACTGTCACCCCCATCAGTGGAATGAATACCTGCCGCAAATCACCAGGGACGAAAACATTTAAATACAGTTCTGCACTTGGCGTAGCTGAGGTAGAAGAAGGGAAGGCAGTTTTCACGATTTCACCGAATCCTGCCAGCGAGGAAGCTAAGATCCTGGTAGCTGGACTGTCGGATAAGGTTCACCAGATTGAGGTTCTGAGCCTTAGTGGCCAGAGAATGTACCGCAAGGAGTTCAGCACCGGTAAGCAGGTGGAGGCACATGCAATCCCGTTGCAGAACCTTCCGGCGGGTCTGTACCTGGTGCGGCTTTCGGGAGGGGATATTGTTCAGACACAAAAACTGATTGTTCAACGTTAATTTAGAAGGCAGCGAAAAGCTGCCTTTTTTGTTATGGGTCGGAAATATGAATTCAGGTCGGTATGGAGACTAGAGGCGCCGGTGGAAAAGGTTTGGGAACAGATACTACATTCTGAACATTGGCCGGAGTGGTGGCCGTATGTTGTTAGAGTTGTAGAACTGGATCCGGGCGGAGAGAATGGCATCGGCAATGTCCGACATTATGAGTTTACCTGTCCGTACAGGTACAAGCTGTCGTTTCAGTTAAAGCTTACTGACAGGGAGGAGTACCGGTACCTGAGGGGAATTGCAACCGGAAACCTGGAGGGTGAGGGTGAGTGGATCTTTAGACCTGTAACTGGCGGGTGTGAAGTGGAGTGCCGGTGGGAGGTGAAGCCAAAAGTAGCCTGGATGCGATGGTTGCATTTTCTGTTACGTCCGGTTTTTGTCTATAATCATGAGCGGGTGATGGAGGCTGGGGAAAGAGGGTTGAAGGAAGTGGGCAAGGGGTAGTGGGCAGGGGCCGTGCTGTTGCCAGTAAAATGACAGACGCTACCTGGAGGTGATAACGTACGTTCGGTGTTCGCAATGGGGTTACTTTAAATTTTAATCTCTATTCATCTTTGTCACTTTTGCTCGCCCAATCACGAATAGTCGGGAGACGCACCCGCCCCCTTCGGGTTCGGGCAGGCCCGCCCCCGCCCCCGCCGGGTTCGGGCAGGCAGGGACGCCGTTCCCAAAGTGTCGGGACAATGAGGATGGCGGGGATCGCTCGATGAAACTTCAGAATTACTGTGCTGCCGAGCTAAGAATGGCTACTTCCAACGAGTGTAGGCTAGACGGGAGTAAGCTTCGAGAGTGAATTAGCTGGTTGTCGCTATTTCAGGCGCAACTATGTGCTGAGCGACAGAATGTTTATTGACCTATTTCCTATGTCTGATAACGGTGAATAGCTTTCGAACCCGAAGTGCTGCAATCTTTTCGGCTTGATTTCTTCTTTTGAGGCAGGAATGAGGACGAGTAAAGGGGACAGCTATGACTTCTTCAGCTTATAAACGTACACATGCATCCTGGTGAGGAAGGCGCGGATGCCGTCTTCGAATTCGATTTTCAGACCCTGGCGCTTGAACTCGTCCAGGTAGTGCTTATGGGAACGGAAATTCAGAGGCACGGGTACGCCGGTCTTCATCTTGTTCAGCAGCCAATCCTGCGAGGAGATCCAGATTTTATCGATCTGGTTGATGTACATTTCTTCAATCAGGATGATAGAACCGGTGGGTTTTGTAACCCGCTTCAGCTCAGACAAATAAAACTCGGGGTGCTCGGTATGATGCAGCACTGCCAGGGCAAAACTGATATCGAAACTATTGTCGGGATAAGGTAAAGCCTTGGTACTGAGCAAAGTAAAATCCAGTCGCTGGTCCTTAAAAAATTCATCATCCAGGTTCTGGTCCTTGATTACGTCAATACCTGTGATATGCAGTGAGGGTTTAATTTTCAGAATCTCCTGGCTGGTGAACATATTACCGCAGCCAAAGTCCAGCACCCTTGAATTATCAGGAATCAGCGTCGCCAGGTATTTGGCGAAGTTGACAGAACGCTGACGTGTCAGCTTTTTATAAATCGGCAGGTTGGCTAGAAACATAGAAGGCTCCGGTATTGAAAGCGGACAAATATAACTCCTTCGGGGCAAAGATTATGGAGCCCAGACTTTGATGGTTTCTTGATTCTGTTAATTTTACAGCTTTACGAAGACAACTCATGCTAGAACCAAACACAGCCACTCCTCATAAATACTGGAAAACCGCTTTTATCATCTTCAGTGCACTGCTCCTCGTAGTAATGCCGTTGATCAGCAGGGACTATGGCCAGAGTGGTGACGAATGGCTGCAAATAGAATACGGCCAACATATCTATCAATACCATTTCGAAGGCGACAAGCAGGCCCTGGATTATAACAATCGCACACTCCAGTACCAGGGAATTGAGTTTTACGGCGGTTTGTTTGATTTCTATACCGAATTACTCCACCGGGCGTTTCCCTCTATTCCCCTACTCTTCCTTCGCCACTTTTTTAATGCGCTTTTCGGGGCCGTACTGATGATATTCACCGGCCTTTTTGCCTGGCGCATTAGCGGCAAGAACTGGCAGATCGGGCTCATAGCCCTGCTCTTCATTGCTTTTTCGCCAAGGATCTTTGGCGAAAGCATGAACAACCCTAAAGACATTCCCTTTGCATGTGGATTTATTATCGGGATGTACTATTTCCTGGCCTTCCTGCAGGAACTGCCCACACGCATGTTGCGCAATGCCATTGGCGTAGGTATTGGTTTTGCACTGGCCTTTGGTATCAGGCCAGCAGGCGGACTGTTGCTGCTGGCCAATTTTGCAGTCATGGCGGGACTTTATTTCTTTCTCCATAAGGAGTTCAAATCGCGCCTGCTGGCAGACAATTCTAAACTCCTCAAGCGTTCTTTCATCTTCCTGGTGCCTGTGGTAGTCATTGGCTATTTCATCGGGCTGCTGTCCTGGCCCTGGGGACTGCAGGAGCCACTTACCCGGCCGCTGGAGTCCCTGAAGGCAATGACCAATATCCAGATCACCCTCAGGGTGTTTTTCGAAGGCGTCTTCAGGCCAAACAACGCCATGCCCTGGTATTATGAGTTCAAGTGGATTCTGATTTCCAATCCACTCATTGTCATACTTGGAGTGTTATTGTTCATCATACTCTTTGCCGAGGTGCGTAAAACCTATGGCAGCTTTGTGCTATTCCTGTTGCTGTTTGCCGCCTTCTTCACGCCGGTTTATATGATCTATAAGAAGTCGAGTGTGCATGACACCTGGAGGCATCTGTTTTTTATTTATCCATTCTGGGTGAGCATGGCTGCATTGGCCTGGCCGCTGATCGGCAATTTCTTCAAGAGCAAGCAGGCGCAGTGGATTCCTTTTATTGTTGCCGTACTGGGACTCACGCCGGCCATTGCCTGGACTGTGAGAAGTCATCCGAACCAGTATGTCTACTTCAATGAACTGATTGGCGGGGTTGAAGGTGCACACGGATACTATGACACAGATTACTATCAGAACTCCGGGTTGCAGGCTGCAGACTGGATCCTTGAGAACGTAGAGCCGATCCCGGGCAGGAAGATCATAGTAGCGTCGAACATGCTGGGCTTTGATAAGTATTTCCGCAACGACACGGCCTGGATCGGGTCTTACTACGTTCGTTATAATGACCGGCATACCAAGGAGTGGGATTACTACATCAGCTATTCACGGTACATATCAGCTGAACAGTTGCAGAATGGCACCTGGCCGCCGGCTAATGTGGTGCATACCGTGGAGATTGACGGAGTGCCGCTTTCCGTAGTGATCAAAAGAAAAAGCACTGCGGGGATTGAGGCTTATGAAGCACTGCAGAAAAGTGACTTTGCAACGGCTGTGCGTCTATACCAGGAGTACCTGAAGCATGATACTTCAGACGAAAATGCACTGGTCAACTATGGCATTGCACTTGCCTCGACGGGTCAGCTCGACCAGGCAGCGGCAGTGGTGAGTCGCGCGGCGCAGATAGATGCGGGGAGGGCTGACATTTTCCAGATATTGAGTCAGATTCACCAGGCGCGGGGGGATAACCAGGCGGCGCAGCAGGCTGCTATGTCGGCGAATGCGATTATGATGCGGGAGCAGGAGTTGCAGTAGTTGTTGAGTTGTTGAGTTGTGTATTTGTGTAGTGGTGTTTGTTTTTTCGTGTTTTCGTGTTTCGTTTTTTCGTGGCTTCGAGGCTTCGTAGTTTTGGTATTGTGGTACCAGGACGTGAGTGCAGAGAGGATGTAATTATTAATCGAATCGGGATCACCTGCATCTACAGAGCGGTAGCCGGCGGTAGTAGTCGGTGTGTTAGTACTTAAATCACTCCCGTCCCCAAAGCCACCGCCAGCACCATCAGCATCACCGCAACAACAGTCTGCACAAACTTGATTGTGACTTTCTTCAGCAGCCTGTTGCCTATAAAAGCTCCAAGCATAGCTGCAACCGTTGCGGCTATCACCAGGTTCAGATTCGCATTTACATCCGCAAGCGACATCCTGGTGGCGTACACAGACAGTCTGGTAAAATCCACAAAGCAGGAAATAACCACTGTTGTGGCAATAAAGATTTCCTTTGGCAGACCAGCCCTGATCAGAAAGGCGCTTCGCAGTGCACCCTGGTTGCCCGATAGTCCTCCGAAGAAGCCGCTCAGTGCTCCACCAATTGGCAGGTGCTTCTTATCGAATGCTACTTTATTCAGGAAAGGAACAAACTCCAAAATCGCAAAAAACAGCAGCAGGATCGAAATAATGAACTTCACGGGGTAGACTTCAATCTCTCTTCCAAAGGCAGCATAACTAAACAGTGGCTTCGCATCGGGAATTTGCAGCAGCAACCAGGCGCCTATCATTGCTGCTATCACTGCAGGCAGACCAAAACGCAGCAACACAGCCTTGTTCGCATTCCTGCCTACCAGTGCCAGTTTAAATATATTGTTGAAGAAATGAACAATACCTGTCAGTCCGATCGATAGTTCCACCGGAAAAAAGATCATGAACACGGGCGTCAGGATTGTTCCGAGTCCAAACCCCGAGAAGAAGGTGAGAATGGCTACTAAGAAGGCCACCAGGGGGATAAGGATAAATTCCAAGTCCGGTTATTTATTGCCCGAAGTTAAATTCATCAGTCGGGAAATGGTAGTAAGGAGGTGGTTTATATTTTGATCCGTATGCGCTGGCGTTTGAGAATGAGGGTGGAAATTCGAATATCGAATGTTGAAATCCGAAATCCGAAAGAATATCAAAGCATGAATGTTCAAAACGTAAAAGGGCCACGGGTTCTTTCCGCCGAGATCCCGGGTTACTAAGGCCAAGCCACTGTCATATAGCTAATGCCCGGGATGACCTGATCTTCTGCCACTTTTGCTCGTCCAAAAGTGGCGCAAAAGGACGCCCGCCCCGTCTGGTCAGCCGGGCAGGCATCAAACCTGCCTACCTATCGGCAGGTAAACCTGCCGGCAGGCAGGGACGCCGTCCCCGAAGGGTCGGGACTAAAAAGGATGGCGGGTGTCTTACTATTGTGCTGTGTTACTACTGTGCTGCCAGGCTGAGGATTTCTATTTCCTGCGCGAGAAATCCTGCGCGGGAGGTGCTGCGCGAGACAGAGGCTACCGGGCGCTGTCGATACATGGCACTTAAGTCTCCACTTCCTGGAGTGAGGTTCGACCCAATCAGGGTCGTAGCGAATGGGTTGGGTTGAACCTATAAACGTTTGACCCCTTCGGGGTCATTAGCCTTAGGTACTGATGGTTGAGAATGATGGTGGAATCCGGATGTCGAATGTTGAAACCGAAACAAAATACAAACAAATGAATGATTAATATTTCAAAGACTCCCCTCCCCCGCGCAGACCGGCTGGTAGAGCACGTAAATGATTAACTTAGGGTACAGAGAACCGGAATCACCCGAGATAACCTTCCAGAGAATATGAGGTCAGTCTATTTAATCTTGCTAATACTGGCTCTGGCTACGCCATCAAAAGCTACGTCAGTAAGTTATGAACAGTATCACCTATTAATCAACCAGGCAGAACGCCTTTTTGTGGAGAACAAAATCGATTCGGCGCTACTTCTGTACGACAAAGCATTTAGTCAGTACGATTGGGTCTTTGTCAAGGATCCGTTCAATGCTGCACAAATCAGCTATAAACACAACAAACCGAAACTAGTAAAGCGTTATTTGTATGCGGCCGCACGAAACGGTCTGACTCCAGCATGTGTGAAGGAGCATTCGTTATTCAGCAATCTTACCCACTCCCCGGAGTTTAAGGAAATCGAACAGCAGATGCTTATCGCTAACCAAGAACACAGGAGTCATATCGATACGAGTCTGCGCAAAGAATGGTTTACAAG
>JAFAAT010000185.1 GCA_023426425.1 Bacteroidota bacterium
GGTTTATGACAGTGAAGGCAAGCTGGTTCAAACCCTACCAGGCACCAAAAGAAAAGGCATCAACAAAGTCTACTGGAACCAGCGTTATACTCCTCCAAAAGTGGCTCGTGGCGGCACAAAAATCGATTATGCAGGCTTCACCGCTCCCCAGGTGCTACCCGGTAAGTACACTGTGAAGCTGAAGATCGGCCCCAAAGAATATACGTCCGAGGTGAATCTCGTGCACAATACAGCTGAAAAATCCTATACCCTGGACGATAGAGTGCAGCAGCATACGCTGGCTATGGAGCTTTATAAGCTTCACGAAGAGCTATATGTCCTGGTTGAAAAGATCAACGAAGCCCAAAAGCTCGTAAAGACGTATGATACCAGTGCCGCCATAGGAAAAAACAGGAAGCTGCTTGGGACTTACCACTCTAAGCTCGAGCAATTACGCACAACACTTTTAGCATCTAAACAAAAGTCAGTCTTCGCCGACGAAGAAAAGCTAAGGGAAAAAATTACTGATCTGTACACCGCAATTTGCTATCAGGAGGCTAGACCGACCAACCTTCAGCAGGAGCGGCTGACCTTCCTCCAGGATGAGTTGAAAAAGGCAATCAAAGCTCATGAGTCTATTGAAAGCGAGTATAGCGAGAAAGTAAAACTAGCTGTTGCAAATGCAGAAAAGAGCAAGGCCGGTGCAGCAAGAAGTACAGCCCCCTAGCCTTTAACTAGTACTATTAAGCCGTCTGAGGAGATGGCTACTACGGTGAAGACCTGTGCCTGAGTTGCTTCTAACTTGGAGGTAGGTTGCTGCTAATTTGCTGCTAATTTGCTGTTAGAAGGCTGGTGCCTTGCTGGCAATCTGCTGGTAATAGGCTGATATCCCGCATAGTCCGGTCTTTTCGGTCTGTCCGGTCGCCACACCCCAGTCTCAACCTGGTTCTTGGGAGCATTGGTTGAGAAGCCGCTCTTACTTCGTAGTGAAGCCGGAGTGACTTTGTACCAAAGCCGTACTAAAGTTATTATTTACCCGTATTTTAATCCCATATTACATATGTGATACTGTCTAAATTGTCTCGGCGCTCTTCGCCATTCTCTCACTCTGCCACACTCCGTGCCTGCTCCGTCTATCTTCTGTGTAACTTCTCCATCGGTAACTAATAAAACCAAAAAGAGGCTACCAAGGCAGCCTCTTTAATCTCAATGCTAATAAAGCTTATTCCTCTGAAGCCCCCTCGATACTATCGAAATCGAACACAAGGGAGAAACGGAACGTATTTGACAACGGGTTGCGGTTAATCCCAGTTCCTGAAGGCACCAGATAAGAACCATTCAATGTGAACACATTCATCCTAACACCCAGACCGACAGTCAGGTATTTACGATCACCCTTCGTAGCATGCTCAAAAAAGTATCCCGCACGCACCGCAAACTGGTTCTGGTACCAGTACTCTGCACCCGCAGAAATCTGGAACTCCCTAAGCTCTTCGCTAAATCCTCCAGGTGCATCACTAAACGATCCCAGCATACCGGAAACCACAGATTTTTCAGGAATATAGTATTTAGGCGTACCAGTTGTTGATGTGTCTTGTGGCGTCGGTACCAACAGTTTGTTGACATCAACAGCAAAAGTAATCTTGTTGTACTCGTCAATCCCCTTCGTGTACGCAGCTCCAATACCTAGGTTGATAGGCAGGAAGTCTTTTCTGGTGGAGTTATACGAAATCTTAGAACCTACATTGCTAAGTACGGCACCAAAACTAAAGTTGTTGCTGGTGAACTCGTCGATCTCCTGAGTTTTTGTATAGAATACACCAAGGTCCGAAGCGAACGCCTTTCCAGGTCTGTAATCTATTCCGGGCGTGCTGCTAAGGCCTGTTGCAATAGCAGAGTGTACATACCGCAGTGAAAGGCCTATCGACAGGAATTCTGAAAGGCGACGGGAGTAGCCAACATCAAATGAAAACTCACGAGGTTTACCCGTACCAAGTGGCTCGGCATTGATGCCAGTAAAGTTTATGTCACCAAGTGAAAAATACCTCAAAGAGGCACTGACTGCCTGGTTGTCGTTCTGGCCAAACTTGGCATATCCAGCCAGGTATCCCAGCCAGATATCAGGCACAAGGTCCTTCAACCATGGTGTATAGGTCATAGATACGCCAAACTTCTTTGGAGCAAAAGGAATTTTGCCCACATTCCAGAATTGAGCATTGGCATCAGGAGAAATGGCAATTCCAACATCACCCATACCACCGGAACGAGCATCCGGCGAAATCCTGAGAAACGGTACGGCTGTCGTAATTGTATTAACCTGGCCATTGAGGTTCGTTTGTGCAATGGATTGGGTTGTTAAACCGGTTAATAAGCTTAATCCAATTAAAGCAAAGCGTTTTGCCATTCTAATTATGATTTATTTTAAAGTTTTGCAAAGGTATTTTATTTCAGGATGTCCGCAAACTGGACTGCTACCGCCAATATTAAGGTATCAACACTAGTTTTTGGTATGCAGTTGTTTTAATTCCTCTGCCGTTCGTAGCGTGCAGTCTGTAAACATACAAACCCGACGGCAGTTTTGCACCATTATTATCCGTCCCATCCCACTGAATTTCATTGCTCCTGCTCCCGGACGGTGTAAAGTCTTCCTTTATCGTCCGGACAAGGGCACCGGAGGTGGAGAAAATATAGATTTGAACGGAAAGCTCCTCCCCTGGATGATTATGTTCAAAAATGAATCGCGTGTTGTCACGGAATGGATTGGGATAGTTCATCAGATTGAGTATGCGGACAACGCTGCCATTAACTACTTCAAAATTCACAATTCCCTCGCCCGAGTTGTTATTCATATCCCAGGCTTTGACTCTCAAACTATGTCGCCCATCAGCAAGTCCGGTAACAGGGAAGTAGACGTAGCCACGGGTATAATCGTTTGGAGCAGTCTCATAATAATCATTCAGAATGTAGGGTTGGTGCACCTGGTCGTCTAAAATGGCTGTAAGATCATGTCCAATACTATTTCCTGAAACATTTATCCCAGTTTCATCACTCAGTTGCACATAGAGCATAGTGTTGCTACCAGTAATTCCCCCATCAAGAAACAATGAATCATTCATGAACGGCCGAACAATAGGTGGATCATTCTCAATCTCCGGATTGTCAGAAAAACCTCCAATAGTTACCGTCGTGTCTACGCCAGCCGCATCAGTGACTCCGTTTTCCGCGTAGTAACTGATTTTGCCTACACCATGTTCGTAGTTTAAGTCTTTGGGCGCAACAAAAACAATCGTAAACCGCCCATTACTAACAGTAGCTTTCCCCTTGTAAATGATATTGTTTCGAACTTTAAAAGCTCTCGGGTTCGGATCAAGAGTCATCTGTGTGCGCGGCTTGTCATAAATCGTCACATACACAGTTCCATTGAAATCTGTAATTACAGAACCGTTTATGTCCCGTACACTACCGGAAATCTGATGTTTTCCCAGAGCGGAAATGGTGTCAGAAACCTGCGCCGTACTACCGTCAACAATTTCATCGGTTACGATCTCATGTTCCGGAAATGCCGGTGTAATGGCTGGGTCTCCCAGCAACGCGAACTTCCTGAAGTTCGCTAAAGAAAACTGATCTCCGGTATCTGCGTAAGTAAGATTCTTGCTATACCTGAAAGCATCACCAAAAGTTGGCCACCTGCCATCGAACTTCCGAAACTGTGTGCTGATATAAGCCATGTTCATGGGCCTGTTCAGGTGCTGATAAACTAACTGTGTTGTCGTGAGCAATGCAATCGCACCTCCGTCTTCTTTGAGAATCAGCCTTTCACCCGCCGACGGGGCCGTCGGTTCATCGTATTTGCTGAACTCACAGGTGGCGGTTATTACTATCGGCAGCTTGTTGATATTCTTCCAGCTATTGAAATCGTCCTGCGTCAGGATTCTTTCATGGGCCAGCGTAGAAATGCTCCCGTGGCCATTATAGTTCATGAAGAATGTCCCTTTAAACACCGCATCATTGATAGCCTTGTTGGCATTAGGCGCTCTCAATCCCCCCGGTGTAGAAATCTTGGGTATCGCAGCCAGATGGACCTTTGTCGGATTATAAATGTTGTTGGTAATGATGCTTGCCATTATTTCCCCGTCCTCAAAATGCACGTGATTATCACTATCGTCAGTAACAATTGTAGTCGACAATCTCCATGGGCCCAAAGAAGCCGGACTTTGATAGTTGATTATCTTGTCTACAATCTTCATAGCAGACGTAGCAGTAGTCACTGGCAATCGGCCCACTCCCAGATCCAGAGTATTGGCAATACCCCAGTTTTCAATTTCTTCGTTGTCATCCAGGAAGCCAAAACCGTCCTCTGAACAGTAACTCACCAGGGCTACTACTGACTCCGAGGTTTCATAGGTAGGAACGAAATTGGTGTTATTTGGCACCCTGTCTTTGTAGTCATAAGAAGCGTCACCAAACAACAAAAGGTATCTGGGCATTTCAGAGCTGTCTGTCCCTGCCCGGTCGTAAAACATCTTGGCGAAATCCCTTATAGCCGCTATGTCTTGAGATCCGGAACTGAATTCGTTGTAGACCTTCTCTGTAGTAGTAACAAGTACCCGTAATTGGTTCTTCTGCCTGTGGAAATCCGCAAGTTTATTGGCAGCATCCAGAAAGTTTTTGTGCGTAACAATCAGGTAGTCCGCTTGTGCCTCACCATGTAGATTTTGATTTTCAACCTCTTCGACAAACACCGGTGTGTGAAAATCTGAACCATCAAAAGCAATAAACTCATGTAGAGTAGATGCATCCTGTGTAAAGCTGTATTCAGAGCCAGAAAAACTGCCGTTCATACGAACTGGCGCCAGGGGATCAGTGACGTCCCAGACCACAAGATTGCTATTCGCATTGCTGATTTTATAGGTTGCGATTTTCCCCGGCCCCACACTGTTCCAGTCGCGGAAAGTGAACTGGCCCGATCGACTGGTAAGCGATTGTCTGCCATTTATTTCTATAAAGTCAAGATAACCTCTCCCGTTAGCTGCACTGCTTGTATATGTAAATTCCAGCGCAGCAGCGTTACCCGGTGAGGGGACGCGGATCGAAGCTAAAAAATTGCTTACAGGATTCGACTCAGCGTCATCTTTGATAGCATTCATCGTATGGTTGCCTATCGGCAGTCCATTAAGGTTTACCGAAAATTGGTTGGGATACGATACCGATGTTGAGGGAACGTGGTACCTGATATTCAAACTGTCTGTTGAATTTCCAAGGTCAAAGTTGAATGTCCTGGTACTATGTTTGCCAGGTTCATTGCTGAATTCCTCGCCCCACCAAAGCTTGCCGTAATTGCCAACCTTTGCGAGGTCGTTATGATGAAGCCAATAGTCGTTATAGCTGGTAACAATCTCATTACCAATGAGATTTCCCGCCTGTGATGGCACCCTCTGGCCTTGGCCGAGATCAAAATTCAGAAAGTAGAAACTGCTGTCCTCATAGATGTTTTTGACATGAATAAAGGACCTCCGGGCGGAGTCTTTAACCCATGCAGTAGGACCACTGGCATAGAATAAGATATGATCGCCCGGATCAAAACGATTGTCACCACCATCGACTACAACGATTTGGTTTTCAACAAGATCTTCCGGCCTGGGCACTGCATTGCTTTCCGACAAGACCTGCCCGCCATTTCCATAAAGCCTGATTTTCAAAGGATCTAGTTCCCCCGGATTTACACCTAGCTTGGACTGGATAAAATCAAAATCAATCTTGTACATGCCTTTTTCTGCCACCGCTATCTTATACCAGTCGCCGCTAGCCAGCACACTTGCGTTTGCCGTTGTTTTTGCTTTTGGCATTTTTGTTGATGGAAGGGGAGTCTCCTCGATTTGCAGCGTAAATGAATTCAATACGCCGTTCTGCTTTGTTACTTCAACCGTATTATATGCAGGTATCCTGATTAGCGCGAACGGACGTTTCCTTTCCTTGCCTAATACAATATTAAACTCAGTGGCCGGTTTCAAAGACACACCTTCCGGAACTTCCTGAACCTCCGTGTAGCGCGGTTGCAAAAGCTTCACCTTCGGCGTGTCATAGTTTTCAAGCCAAACCTTCTGGATCACATATCCATTTAGAACATCCTGCGGCCCGATCACATACTCAGTCATGTGCTGGGCGATCGATGAAAAGCCCGATAGGAGCAATAGCGATAAAGCTGTGAGTGACTTTCTCATTTTGGTTATTTGTTGCTGGTTAATGCCCAGTCTATCAAAAATACGCAAATTCGTGCTTTGACAGTACTTGGGACGGTTGTCAAGTGTATAAACGCACAGACATGATGATTTATTGCAGGGCGACAGTAAAAAAATGTTTTTGCTTTTTTTATCCTCCTCAGGAGCAAAGGCTTGACATTTTGAAAAGAATGCTCTAACATTGTAACGCTTTTAACAATTTTCAACCAATCGTAGCAAATATTTTTCTCTGATTATGAAAAGAACTCTCATTGGCGTGAGCATGCTGTGTATCGGAGCAGCGACCCTCTTGTCAGCTTGCTCTTCGAACAGATCTTCCGGTGTCTCCAGGGCAACTGGTTGGGATTACAACGACCCACGCCTGGGCGGCTTTCACGTACCCGATTACCCTGGCCAACAAACTGGTCCTGGCCTTACTTTTGTCGAAGGTGGACGCTTCACAATGGGACAAACCGAAGAGGATTTGATGATGGAGCGTGATAACGTGCCTCGCACCGTTTCCGTTTCTTCATTCTATATGGACGAAACCGAGGTGGCTAACGTACACTACAGAGAATATCTGTACTGGCTCGGTCGCTCTTATGGATCTGACTATCCCGATCATATCGCACGTGCGCTTCCCGATACAACAACCTGGCGCCGCGCATTATCCTATAACGAACCTCTGGTTCAGTACTATTTCCGCCACGCAGCTTACAACTTCTATCCTGTCGTCGGTGTAAACTGGTACCAGGCTAATGAATTCGCCAAATGGCGTAGCGACAGGGTTAATGAACAAATCCTGATGAAGAACGGCATGCTTCAAAAGAATCCTAACCAGGTGAATGAAGATGTCTTCACTACTGAAACCTATGTGGCAGGACAATATGAAGGTGCTGCAGGAAGAAGGCGCCTCCGCGACCTCGATCCAAGTGGTGCTGGTCGTCGTAACGTAACCTATTCTGACGGTTACCTGCTTCCTAACTATCGCCTCCCAACAGAAGCTGAGTGGGAATACGCAGCACTAGGCCTGATTGGCAATAACCCAGAACCTGCAACAAACCGCCGTCGTGGTGAAGAAGTTCTGACAGATCGTAATATCTACCCTTGGGGACCAAGAGAAACTGTACGTGCTAATCAACGCAATGCCCAACAGGGTGAGTTTCTCGGTAACTTCCGCCGCGGAGCAGGCGACCTGATGGGTACTCCCGGCGGTCTCAACGATAATGCAGACATCCCTGCACCTGTATTCTCTTACAAGCCTAACGCCTTTGGTCTTTACAACATGGCCGGTAACGTTAGTGAGTGGGTTGCTGACACCTACCGTCCACTTACACACCAGGACGCAGAAGACTTCCGTCCTTTCCGTGGTAATGTGTATGATGCATACCGTCGTATCGCGGAAGACAACTCACTGGAAGAAAAAGATAGCCTTGGTCGTCTTTCTACCCGCCTCATGACTCCGGAAGAACTTGCAACTAAGAGAAATCAGGACTTCATGGTTAATGATCCTGATGCAAGAGACTACATCGATGGTGATTCAGTATTCGTGTACGATTACGGTCGCACTACACTGATCAACAACGACTCACGTGTAATCAAAGGCGGTAGCTGGGCAGATCGCGCTTACTGGCTGTCTCCAGGCACTCGCCGCTTCCATCAGGCTAACCAGGGAAGTTCTACAATTGGTTTCCGTCTCGCTATGGATCGCCTGGGTAGCCCAACCGGTGACAACCGTGTAGGCTCCGGCAACTTCTTCAGCAGCGGAAGAAGAAGATAAAAACAAAACTGTCTAAGAAATACAAAGAGCCCCTTCAAATTTGAAGGGGTTTTTTATATTTACGCAAACAAGAAGACTTGAATATCCACGAACTCTACAGCCTGTACCTCGATTACCCCTCTGTACAGACTGATACGCGAAAACTTAAACCAGGAGATATCTATTTCGCGCTCAAAGGCCCCAGCTTTGATGGTAATGAGTTTGCGCTCAAGGCACTGGATCAGGGCGCAACCTATTCCGTCATAGACAATCCGGCCTGGAAAAAGGACGACAGATGCATTCTCGTTTCTGATGTACTGCAAACGCTCCAGGACCTCGCAAAGCATCACAGGCAACAGTTCAACATACCGTTTATAGCCATTACGGGCTCAAACGGAAAAACAACTACCAAAGAGCTGGTTACCAACGTCTTGCGTCAGAAATACAAGACATACGCAACAACTGGCAACCTGAACAACCACATTGGTGTGCCGTTGACGATCCTTAAAATTGGTAGGGATGCAGAAATGGCAGTCATAGAAATGGGAGCAAACCATCAGAAGGAAATTGCCTCCTATTGTGAAATAGCACAGCCAACCCATGGTATTATAACCAACTGCGGTAAAGCACATATAGAAGGCTTCGGAGGAGAGGAAGGTGTCCGTAAAGGAAAAGGAGAACTCTATGATTACCTGCGGCAGCATAATGGTACTATCTTCCGTAATGCCGATCTGGATTACCTGGACTCGATGGCTGCAGGTATAGAGCACCAGGTAAGTTACGGGAGCGCGAATGCCCAGTATCTGGGGAAACCATTGACCGACAGCCTTTTCCTTAAGCTGGCTATCCTCAAATCAGGAGCTGAGACTACCATCCAATCCAGACTGGTAGGTGGCTACAACTTCCCCAATGCAATGGTAGCAGTGGCTGTAGGCCTGCACTTCGGCATCGGGATAGATAGTGTAAAACAGGCAATTGAAGCCTATGAGCCCGACAACAGCAGGTCGCAGTTCATCCAAAAAGGCAGCAATCAGGTAATACTCGATGCCTACAATGCTAACCCCACAAGCATGAAGGCAGCAATTTCCAACTTCGCAGGCCTGGACTTACCCGCCAAAAGATTGTGGATCGGCGGGATGAAAGAAATGGGTAAAGACGAGACAGCAGAACACCAGGCATTGGTTGACTTTATCAGCCAGTATAGCTGGGAAGACGTGATGATCGTTGGAAAAGAATTCGAGCCGGTAAATCATTCCTATACCTGGTTCCGAACCTCCGGGGAGGCAGCGGCATCTATTCGCGACAACAAACCCGAAAACG